>CALKDE010000057.1 GCA_938082955.1 uncultured Pseudomonadales bacterium | reverse complement strand
TGAGCCAATGGGCCTCAGCGATACTGAGGAAGTAAGCAGCAATACTCAAATCGACGCCGCCGTTGATGTAGTAAATAGGCTCAGCGCTGCCGTAAAGCAGCAGGTTCTCGGCCGCGATGATGTTATCGAACTAACCCTCATCGCCTTAATCGCTGACGGGCATGTTCTGCTCGAGGATTTTCCCGGCTCCGGAAAAACCACATTAGCGAAAGCCCTGGGCGAAGCAATCGTCGACGATGGCAGCGACAAGAATCGCGCCGACTTCATCCTACCCTTCCGGCGTATTCAATTTACTCCAGACTTACTGCCTTCAGATGTCACCGGCGTACCGGTATTCGATAGCAACAGCAACGCTTTCCACTTCCGACATGGCCCCCTGTTTGCCCATGTAGTTCTTGCAGATGAGATCAACAGAACTTCACCAAAAGTGCAGTCCGCTATGCTCGAAGCAATGGGCGAGAAACAAGTTACCGTCGACAATGAAACCTACCAGCTCGATGCGCTTTTCTTCGTTATTGCCACGCAGAACCCGCTTGACCTCGTAGGCACTTATCCCCTGCCCACTCCACAACTCGACCGCTTCCTGTTTAAGATAACGATGGAGCATATCGATCGTAAATCTGAATTAGATGTTCTGGACACGTACAAACAACGAAGAGATCTAACAGCGGATAAAATTACAGTTACTCGCGATGAAGTCCTGTTCGCCAGGGAGCAGATCGACGCAGCGGTCACAATTAGCGGCAGCATCAAATCCGCACTCGTCGATATTTCCAGAAACCTGCGCGAAGACGAACGAGTACTTCAAGGCAACTCCACACGCAGCATGGTACTCATGCTACCAGCCCTGCAAGTTGCGGCCGCACTGCGTGGTCGCGACTATGTGAGTGCCGAGGATATTGAACTACTCCTACCCAGAGTTCTAGGCCATCGTATTGAATTGGCTCCAGGCGTGGCAGACCTGAACAAGGTACTCATCGATTGCATGCGCGGGCCCATGGAACAGCTAGCCCGAGGCACGCTAGCCTAATGCACAATCTGAAACCTAGAATGTGGCCACGACGGGCAGTCGCGAGTCTCAGCTTGGTTACGATTTTCATAGCTACTTGCAATGTCTCTGCCCAAGATGATAGTCCTCTTTCGCTAGAAAGCATCGAGATACCTCAGACTCAGCGCCAACTCTGTTTTGGCTTTACCGATGTTAGCGACACGAACGCCCTCGCCGTCTGCGATGCATTGAATCTCGATCTGAATGTTAAGGCTCGCGAGCTGAGCGAGCAGTGGGTGCGCCAAGAACCGAACTCCCCCGGCGCGCAGTTCGCTCTTGCGGACGTCCTGCTAACCATCGAAGGCAATATGCCTAGAGCGCTTTTTCACCTCAACCGTGCGGAGCAACTTACCAACTACAACGATCTACCAGAGGCGTTAGAATCAGGAAATCTGCAATGGCACTACTTAACACTGAGCCAACTGTCCTATGTACACCAGCTCATGGGCGACCAGCTTCTCTCACTGGAATACCTAGACAAAGTCGAAGAAGTCTACGGACAAGACATGGAATCATTTCGCGGCTGGCCACTGATTAAGCTCAAGCAATACGATGCCGCTCGTGAGAGTGCAAACCGGGTTCTACAAAATAGCGACAACGAGCGGGAACGCGCGCGCGCCTGGAACACTATTTGCGCGGCCAACTTGGCAAGCCTACAACCTATCGAGTCCTTGACCGCCTGCGATCGCGCCGTTAGTGAGGATGAGAATTTCGCCGATTCGGTGAGCGACTACGACACGGTCTACCTAAGCAATGCATCGGAAGTTGCGCTAAGCCTATTACGAATGGATGAGGCAGAAGAATATCTCAACCGTGCGACTCGCTACCTAAACGCAGATAGCGTGGCAAACCCCTGGATCTATAAACTCTACCTGCTCATGAATCAGGGTCGCTTTGATGAATCCCGCGAGGCGCTCGATCGCATGCTGGTTTGGCGCGAAGCGCAGGAACCCATAGTCAACGTGATGAATCGCGCTGAGCACTTTCTCGTTACAGCGAGCTTCTTCTTGCTCGCCGGCTATAGCCAGGACGCAATCAAACTCACCACAACAGCATTGAATCAACCTGATCGGAATGGCTCTTATAGCGCTGACGACGCACAGAAAGACTCCATGGCCGCTCTGATCAACATGATGGCCAACCGGCTCGAGTATCAGATCCAACTGGAGAAGATTGCCACGATGGATTTCTTCGATTCCCTGTCTGCGCGCGCTGATGCACTGAGCTTTCAGGTTAATGCGTGGCGTTCGGAGCGTCGAGCCGCTGCACTGTTCGCCGAATTCGATGTGCTGCAGAATCGACTGCGACCCTACGCACCCTTAGATGTCCATATCCCCGAATGGATCGAACCTGAAATCGTCGGCAGTATCGGCACCGGAGTCATGAGTAACATTATTGAGCAAGCCAATAGTAACGGGGCCTTTATGCTCAATGCCGGTTACTATCATTCCTATAAGGCAGAAGTTGCCGCGCTAGACAATGATCGCGATGCCGTTATGCGCGAAGGCGCTGCAGCTTTGAACCAACTGCCAGCAGCGGAGGTCTTGCTTCGCGCACGCTTAGCCGCACAAATGGGCAAGGTGGCCTGGCGTAACAATGACTATTCGCAGGCACTAACCCTGTTTGAAAACGCCTACCTCCAAGACCCCAGCATACTGCGCCGCCTAGCTATAAGCCTACCGGTAGATATAACAAACGATGGAACTGTATTTTCTCAACAAGTCGCAGACTATCTGGCCGATTCGCCGCGTTTTTCTCAAAACGCAAATGGAATGAACTTGGGGGTGAGCACCGCTCCTGATTTAACGGTATGCCTTAAAACAAGAACAGGCACCATCCTGTCGTGCTACACTATCGCCGCTGCCGAAAGTGAGAGCAGCAAGTGGAATGCTCAACAACTGACGCAGATGTTTCATACCCAAACCTTCGGTTTAGGCTTTGAGATTAGTCAAGCTCAGCGTTCTATCTTGATGGGATCAAGCGTCATCCTCAGCTCGCAAAACGATCGTTCTCTACAACGTAATCGAGAAGCCCTACTGGATCGCTAATTCAATACTCGCAGTTGTAAACTGTCAAGATCTCATCAATGTACATACCATTGATGGAAAATAGCTTTGCCTACTCGCACTTCATTATCAAAAACACTCATCGTCTTGCTAGCGGCCACATCCGCACTGGGCCCTGCTGCCATGCAGATCTTATTGCCTGCCTTGCCGGCAATTAAAGAAACCTTTGAAGTAAGCACTGAAGCGGCGCAGCTCACCCTTAGCCTCTCGATGCTAGCCATAGCCCTAGGCACGCTATTCTTTGGCCCTGTGTCTGATAAGTACGGGCGTAAGCCTGTGATGCTGGTTGGTCTGTCGATCACTCTAGTGGGATCAATATTCTGTTTCTTGGCGAACACCATCGAGCTGCTTATCGCGAGTCGATTCATTCAAGCCTTCGGCGCAGCAGCTGGCCTCGTGCTCGCACGCGCCATAGTGCGCGACGTTTATGGAGCACAGGAAGCTGCACGGGTCATCGCGACACTAGTCATGGTGATGGTCGCGGCACCCATGCTTTCGCCAGCGCTTGGTGGAGAGTTAATGCTGCGGCTTGGCTGGGAATACGTCTTCGTAGTAATCGCCATCGCGTGTGTCTTGATCTCTTTGCTACTTATTAAGATCTTGCCAGAAACACTTAAGGAACCGGTACCCTTCAATGGCGTCGCAGCGATGATAGGTAATTACGTGCTGCTATTTCGATCGCGTGCGTTCTGCGGCTATGCCTTTTGCGTTACTTTCGTATCGGTCCTGTTCTTCAGCTTTATTTCTGCCGCGCCAGAGATCATGGTTTCGGTATTGAAGCGCCCGCCAAACGAATACGGGTACTACTTTGTAATGATTGCCATCGGATTTATGGCAGGAAACTACTTCGCACGACACTTCGGGCGATCGATGGAACTGAACCGCATGATCAGCATAGGGGTAATCATAGGAGTTACAGGGGTTTCTCTGGCAATTGCGCTGCAACTCATGGGCTTTCAGCAACCTATTGCTCTGTTCGCACCTATCGCTTTTGCCGTATGCGGCAATGGAATAGCTCTACCCAATGCGCAAGCAGCAGCGATTAATGAATTCCCCAGATTTGCAGGTAGCGCATCTGGCCTAACAGGCTTTCTACAAATGTTCTTCTCTGCCATCGCCGCGCAAATGGTTGCGGTGATCTTTAACGGAACAGTCTATCCTCTGCTGATCTTAATGCTAAGCGCATCGATTCTGTCGCTAATTTGCTTCAATCTGGGCGTGCGAGTCAGTCCGAAAGTTTCTGCCTAATCTATAACGAGAAATACTGACTAGTATCAATCTTGCTTTCTGCCTATAGCGTTACTCTCACCCTACAAATTGGAAACGGAGTAATTCTCATAAAGAGCCAAACTCGCGAACCCACCACCCTTCGACTACGTTGACGGTGAAATTACGCTCAAACATGCACCAACTAGCCTTCGAATTGCAGCAACTCGATAGGGCTTTGCCTGACGCTTATGTCGACCGACCCAGCTTCCAACGTCAGATCGTAGACAGCATCCAAAAAAACATCGAACGCATCGGGAGATATAGTCAAAAAACTGACCTAGCAGTTACGAGAAACCCTGTCCTGGAGATGAGGATAGGCTGCATTCAGAAATTTGCTACGCCAAGCAGATGTCGAAGATCCAAGGACGCACAGCAGGACCAACTCGCTCCACTACAGCACACTAGTAGTACACAGGTGAATTTGTTCCACTAGCCTGCTGCTATGCCTGAAAAAATGGCTATCAAGAGATAGCTATTTTTCGTAATAGGTCACGTAGCCGGTGAACATTTCATCGTAACTCTCTAGGCCAAACGTAACTTCTTCACGAGGGTCAGGGTTGAACGGGTTGGAATAGGAATTGTCGAAAGCACCACGCACATGGATACTATCCCCGGCGTCTATATTTACCGCCTCGCTCAAGTGATAGTGTGGCTGCCAGCCATAGTTATAGGCAGGAATGCTCAGGACATCACGCTGATCACCGGCTAACGTCTGCGCTATAAATTTCATCTTCTTGCCACGAAAATTCATTCGTGCTCGCACACTTGTAACGACCACCGGCTTCTCGAACTGGTACCCCCCCTCCATGTCATGGTTCGAATCATAAGGCTCGATCACAAAGCGTGGTGAGATTGCCTTGGTTAGCAATTCCTTTTCTGGTGGCTCGTCGTAAAAATACAAACCAATGGAGGTTTCATCTGTAGTCGCAAGACCATTTGTCACGTAGTGAAACTGCAGTGACAACTTATGTCCTTTAGGAATGAGAATGCCCGTTTCTTCACCAAAAACGGTAGCTGGGTTGTTGCCAGGAATAAAACTACCCAAGAAACGACGCGTACTGATTTCGTTCTCAGCCTCGTCTCCCCAAAAATCTTCATCCGCTGGAGAGATAAATGTCATTAAATGATGCAGGACCGTTTCCTTTCCAGGGTTGTATTGAAATGCACGCACCCAAACATCGGAATCAAATGGCAGTGTCGCTTCTGTGTATAAATAATCTTGTATTCCTACAGCCGCGATCGCATTCGCTGGTGTCTCAACGATAAAATCAGGTTCACCCAATTCCCATTCAAAAACCTTCTCTGTGGGGACGAGTTCCAATGGATCAACAGGGTTGTCACCTCTAGGCGCTTCCGCATCCATCCAATGCAACAGGGTCTGTTGCGTTTCACCTGACAAATACTGCGCACTATTGGTATGACCTATCAGCGGGTCGACCTGTATAGGCGGCATGCGTTTATTCAGCACAACCTCACGAATCATCGGCGACCAACCCAAAAGAGACGTATAGCTGTCCAGAGCGAAGGGACCAGCTCCACCCCAGCGATGACACTCGGCACAGTTTTCAATAATAATCGGGGCAATTTCAGTCGTGTAGTCGGGAGGGCTTGCTAACAGCTTGTCACGCACCGGATAGTCTATGGCACACCCGGTGATAGCATTTTTGACGGTGTCACGGACATCGCCATCGAGCAGTGTCTGTAGGGTGCTATCCAAAGATTGATTGGCGGCACCGCGGTAAAATAATGAGAGCCGCTCCGGATTAAAGACGATAACCTCGCCGCCCTGTTCAATTTGCAGCGATGCACTCACCAGCTGAGAAGCGTCATCCAGAAGTGGGAATTCTAAACCCCTCTCATTCGCTTCAACTCTGCCTGCGCCAGATGAATCAAGCAGCAGAAATTCCACGTCTTGATCTGCGTATTTAGCATTCAACTTGGAAAGATAATTCACGCTGTCAGAAATATTGGCGCAACTAGGATGATAAGACATCATTACTACCGCCTTGCGATGCTGGTAGCGGCTGATCTGATGAAATTCACCTCGCTCATCAAGCAGCGCAAAATCCCCCACTCTATCCAAAGACCCTAAGGCCTGGGTCATGAGCACACTTGTTCCTAGAGCCATTGTAATCATGGCTAAACTTCTAAATACGGTCACTGCGTACGTCCTTGGCTGGTTGCAAATAATCAAATTATGTAAAGCATTACTGCGGCATCGGAAACTTGCTGATGTGCGGATTTTCCTGCCGGTCACGCGAGTAATTGCGATCTGGCCTTTCCATTCCGCCCCGCGCTGGCCCACCGGCATTATAAATGCCGCCACGCAATACAGAGATCAAGTAATCACGATGACTAAATAAATGCTCATCTTTGTTAGTGTATTCAGCCACCATAGTTTCGATTGCTTCGGATCGCCCCATCAATTCGGGATAAGCCAGCACATCGCCTATCACAACTTTCAACGCCTCGATGTTATCTACGATAGCGGAGGCCTCAGGATGGAAGGTATAGAAGTTAGGGGCTATGACGGGAATAGTTGGAATATCAGAAGGCAGTGAAACTAGGCTGCCGTGCAGGCGCGTTGTCTTCTCTTTGTAGTATTGCAGCACATTCTCGACATCACGAATCTTTGCCTGCTGATCTGCCCCGGTGGCCACCACTTCCAGCGTTGCAATCTTTAACCATTGCGAAGCCCAGGTCAGCCCGCTCAACTGTGGGAACCCAACACGGTAAGAATAGGCATAGGGATGATCTGCGAGAAGCTCATCAGACTTTGGCTTGTCAGCAACCGAGTGCTTGTCGTCGCTTAAGTAACGCTCGACGGCTGCATCAACGGCGACCTTTTTATCATCAAAGGAATCATCTAGATAAATTTCCAGCAACTCTTCGACGAATTCACGGCCTCGCTTCAGCGTCTCAACGGCGACCTCCGGCAGTGCACCACTCTCCCCTAACGCCTCTGCTGCCTCTTCAGCTGTCTGCTCCCGATTGATAATAACGATGATGCCCGGTACAGCGCGGCTTTCAAACACGCGATGCGGTCCCAACATGGCAAGATGATCACCTGCGGAGTGATAGTGAGATGCCGTCGCTTCGGCCAACTCCTCCAACTGCTCCATTAACAGCCGTTTGCCAATCGCAGCCGATGGTGCTTCGTTTGTCGCTTCAATTTCCTCAAATACGCGAGCATGTAACACGTCATGGGCGTACAACAGATTCACCAACTCCGGGAAGAGCTGATTCAGCACAGGGCTATCAGCCATAACGACATTCGGGCGCAGCAACGTTAGCGCGCACAGTCCAGTTAGGGCAAATTGTGATAGCAGCGAGAGGTTTCGCATAATTTTCTCCAGTGGATCCCAACCATCAGTCGGAACGAGTTCTCTGTAAAGAAGGCTATTTTATAAGATGCCCCATGCCTATGCGACATAATGTCTCAACCTTTATAGGGTGAAAATACGGGAATAGTAGAATTTATTATTTATATCAATAGCTTGAATAGAAAATGAAGTGAAAAAGAGTAGCGCATGTAACAAAAAACTACAGATCCAGGGGCCCAATATCCACCCGGCCTAGGCCTTTCAATTGGAAAACGCCTAATTATTGTTCCGACATCGAACGATTTCGGTAAAGATTATTATGCAGACGGCCCATGAATTGGTCGACCTGCTCCAACTTTACCGCATCAAAAAGCGACTCCATCTCCATTCTCGCGTGCATAAATGACGCGCTTTGTTTCTGAATTAACTCGTCGATATTCTGCGCATTCATCCTGCCAGTTTCGCCCTGTGCCATACGAATGTGTTTAACGATGGTATCCAGCAGCAAACTCTTGTCCGCTTCGTTTAGGCTGCCAGTCGTGCGCGAAAGTTCTTGGGCATAGCCATTTTTCAGCTGCTGATCTGTCGCACCTCCACGCTGCGCATCAATTACGCCGAGCTCCGCCATGGTCAACAGCGGCTCGAGCCTAGAGCGAACATAGTCGTATGCAGTGATTACCTTAAGTTGACCCGCTGAGGCCTCATTCTGCGCAACGCGTAAACTCAATTCTGCGCGCTCACTAAACAATTCCATTAATACCGCCTCCACTTGATTGCGCTTGAGAGGCTGAGTGACTAACGACCTGAGAAAGTCGCCGTACTGTACATCGATCTGCACGCGCGCCGTCTGCTCAAATTGGGTGTCCGCTTGGCTGCGCAGAATCATATCTCGTACAGACTGCGGCACAGTTGATTCTCTTATTTCTTGCGCGAAACTGTTAGTCACACAAACGAAAACTAGAACCGATATAGCGGGAAATAAGATTGATTTTTTCATAGTGATACGAAGCATAATAATCTCAATGGTTAAAGTCTAGTGTGACTAATTAGATGGTTTTTCAAAACTCAGTACGAAACGATCGGTCTGCCCCTTAATGTCCGAATCAAAGACGATCATGGAACGATCGTCTTTCGGGTTTCGCAGCGCATCGCTACTTTCTACCAGGCGAAACCCCACGCCCTCGACTTCGCTACGCGCCTTAGCCTCGACCATACGATGCAGATCAAAGACTTCCTCCCCCTGCATCATCGGGTCGCCTGCATGTTCTACCACAACGAAACGGGAACCCGGTTTTAGAGCATCGTATATCTGCTCCAAAAAGTACCTTGAGTTGGCTGGCCTGCCTACTGGCACATATTCTTCACCGTTGTAGCGTTTGGGAATGACATAAATGTCATGCAGCGCCATCACGATTATCGCCGCATCCATGGTCTCCTGTCCTAGGTCGAGATTAATACCGCTGCGAGTATGACGATTGATATTTCCAGGATCCCGCTTATCGAAGCGATCTGTGAGCCCGTTAATGCCCCACGCCTCAAAACCATCGTTGTTATGTAGCCAGACCTCTCCGCCAGCGCCTACTACACCAGCTAGAAGCTCACTGTAATAACCGCCGCTACCAAAAATATCGACGACCTTAGCACCAGGCACGATGTGCAATAGCGGAATCACCGCCGCAGGCTTACTGCGGCTATCTCTTGCAAGATCATCGGGCAACCTGCCCTGTGCACTCATCGCCGTGCGCACCGCTGCCGCGTCAATCTCAGCCGCGCCAATCTCAGCTGCCACTCCAGATGTCCAACTCAATACTGCGGCCACAAACGCCAATAGTGTGAAACATTGTTGAAGCTCAAAACGCATAGAACCCACTCCTACTAGTCTTCGTCTCTCAATTCGAAACGTATATTTAGATACACGATTGAATCAGTTTGCTTGATACCATGTGGCACGCCCGGCGGAACGAACACAACATCACCTGCCTGTATCAGGCGCTCATTCCCGCCACGAATAGCACTACCTCTAAACTCTCCAGCGCTAGATCCTGCTTTTTTATCTACGAGTTCGCCGCCAGTGGCGACGATTCCAGAACCCTCTTGAATTACCCAAACCTCGCTAATACGGCCGTGCACAAGTGCTGTCTCTGCGCCTTGAATATGCCGGACATTGACGCTGAAGATACCGCCTTCAAGCATGCGTTTGGTAGAGATGCCGGCATCTTTCAAGTGCTGCGCTGCAGCCGCCAGTTCGGCTAAAGACATATCCACGGCACTGTCTTTGGGCGCTAACGGTGCGTCTACAGTTTGCGCTATGGCCTGAGTCGACAGAAGCGCTGCTGTCATCAATATGCACCTAAACAGTTTCATGGTGTTGCCTGGTATTCGATTGATATGCATTTCCAGTCTACTCCACGTTTCTCAAGTGGCGCAAACGGGCGACTGCTTTATTTAGCTAGAACTCTGCAGGCGACGTATTACGAGCAGCCCCGCAATCTGAGCCGCTAGCGCGACCAGAATTATCAGTGCGGAGCCGGTCACCCCTGCTACAACAAACGCGCTTAGGCTTATAGCCCCATTGAATAGCGCATACGGTAGCTGAGTGCGAAAGTGCTCTATCTGCGGACAGCTAGCGCCAGTGGAAGAGAGAATGGTCGTCTCTGATATCGGCGAACTATGGTCGCCAAATAGTCCGCCGGACAGCACTGCGCCTATGCAAACATGCTGCGGCGCATCGATTGCGAGAGCCGTTGGTATGATCAAGGGGAACATGATCGCGAACGTTCCCCAGGATGAACCCGTTGCAAACGAAATAATGGCGGCCAACACAAAAGCCACTGCAGGCAACATCCAATACGGCAAGCCAGCTTGGGCCACCGCGGCAATATAATCCGCGGCGCCTAACATCCTTCCTATGTCGCTAAGTGCCCATGCTAGAAGCAGAGTCACAGCGACTAATGTCATGCCGGTCATGCCATTAAGAAAAACCTCAATGCTACCCAATACCTCTCGCACTTTTAGAGCAGCCATCAGAACAATTAGGAGTGTAGCGGCAGTGAGGTAGGCAGTAGACAGCCCCGCCCGAAAATCTGTGCCAGAAATCTGCTCGAAGGGAAAGCCGAGAGGCACCAACATTATCCCGAGAACTACAGCAAGAACGATCAGTGGTGCCCACACTAAAACAGGCTTGGCATTTGGGTGCGTGAATGCTTGGTACTGAACCTGACTCTTGTCCTGTGCTAGCGCCTTAGAGTCCTCATCTGGATCTTGATCCGCAACCTTCTCTGCCTTGGCCATTGCACCGAAGTCAAAGCGAAGGAACGTGAGTAGCGGCACCATCATCACGGCGAGCCAGGCATAGAATTGAAATGGGATTGCTCGAACGAAAGCGGTGAACTCACTCTCGGAAATTCCCAGCGCCTCGTATTCCACATAGATTAAACTCATTATGTACACGCCCCAGCCAATAAAAGGCACCAAGATAGCGACGGGTGCAGAC
>CALKDE010000056.1 GCA_938082955.1 uncultured Pseudomonadales bacterium | reverse complement strand
AGGTGCGGTTGTTTTTAGCGATCCACTCAACTACGACTTACCCCAGATGACAAACCTAAGCGTTAGTCTCTATCTTCCGCAAGACAATGGATTTCTAACCGCCCATGCGCTATCGAATCAAACCAACTATATGTCTGACGGCTCAGATCAAACTAACTCTGTGCACCTAGCCGACCGAACAGAGACTGCGGCCTGGCCTTTACTGACTGCCATCGACGTAATTAATACCAATTCGATTTCCGCAATCGCCGTAGTGGGAGATTCCATCACCGATGGCTGGGGTTCTACAGCGAACGCCAATCAGCGTTGGCCTAACCATTTTGCGCGAAGGCTCTTTACAGAAAGCAACGCACGGAAATTTGCGGTTGTGAATGCAGGCATAAGCGGCAATAGAGTAACGAGTCAGGGCAACTCGCTGTTCGGGCAAAACTTACAGGCTCGCTTCGAACGCGATGTGCTCGCGCTAAGTAATGTAACTCATATGGTCCTAATGGAAGGCATCAATGACATCGGCATGTCCCCCAACGGTGGTTTAATAACCGCCGCAGAAGTTATCGCAGGCTATCGACAGATCATCGCCCGTGCTCATGCCGCGGGAATAAAAGTTATAGGTGCCACCCTCACTCCCTATGAAGGCGCGGCCTACTTCACGCCCGAGGGGGAGCTGGTAAGACAGGAAATCAATGCCTTCATTCGCGGCGGCGGCGAGTTCGATGGTGTTATCGATTTCGAGAAAGCGGTGCAAGATCCCGCCAACCTGAAACGCATTCTTCCCGAATTTACCGCAGACAATTTGCACCCCAACGATGCCGGCTATGCGGCGATGGCCAATATCGTCGAACTTGATCTGTTCGATTAAATTGCTTGATGGCAGCATCGCTAGTCACGAATTCTCCCTACTTCAGCTATGCTTATTCGTGCACAATTCGAATGAGCATAGAATCTATTTGAAAACCAAGAACCAATTAAAATGAGAAACGATGAGCGATTCACTATCCAATAAATTCGAAGAACTGATTGGCCTGAACTACCAACTCTATAATGGGTTGTTTCTCACTCTGCCACTGGATGCGGTGGAAAAGACTGGCTTGCTATTACCCTTGCTCGATGCCGCCTGCCAGCAAGGCCTCAATGACGGCAAGAACCCAGACGCAATAGTTGAAGAGTTTTTCGAACTGCACAAACCACATTTTACCGCCACTGATAAAAACAACTTCCTATTCAAAGTCATTCAATACGTCGAACGGCAAGTAGTTCTAGTTGACGCACTCGAAGACGCCGCCTATCGCAAAATGCATCAGGTCGACAAGCTTAAAATTTTACAAACTGTGGTAGAGAACGTCGAGTCGGACAATCTGAGTCAAGAATTTTCGGAGATACTTAAAAAATTCGGCATACGCGTAACACTAACCGCACATCCCACGCAATTTTATCCGGGCCCTGTGCTCGCAATTATCAATGATTTAACACGCGCTATTGCTCGCAATGATAATTGCGAGGTGAGAAACCTTCTACAGCAACTAGGCAACACGCCATTCTCAAGAAAAACCAAGCCCTCTCCCTATGACGAGGCGGTGCTCCTCAGCTGGTATCTAGGCAATATCTTCTATTCAGTAATGGGGCAGATAGTTGACACGTTCGCGGGTCGCTATGAACGTGCGGTGCTCGAGAATCAGAAGCTCATGACAATTGGTTTCTGGCCCGGCGGCGATCGCGATGGCAATCCGTTCGTAAATGTCGACACGACTCGTCGCGTCGCCGCGAAGCTGCGCTATAGCATCGCAAGCTGTTATCACCGCGATATTCGCGAACTTAAGCGGCGCCTCACCTTCAAGGGAACCTACGCAATTCTCGATGACATCGAGAAGCAGCTGCACGATGAAATCTCCGAGAGCAAGCCTGTCTACACACTGGATGCAGTGGCATTACTCGCAAAGCTCGATGAGATAGAGACTATCCTGCTAGAGCATAACCAGGGCCTTTTCGTGGACAAGCTACGTTCGTTCAGACGCAAGGTAACCCTCTTCGGTTTCTATTTCGCAAGTCTCGATATTCGTCAGGACAGTCGCGTGATTTCTCGCGCACTCAACGCAGTCATTGAAGAGAATCCGTCACTTTTTACGGGCTTGAATGACCTTAGCCAGACAGAGCAAGTAGACAAACTACTGAGCATCTGCGGAAGTATCGAACTCCCTTCGATCGATGATGAAGTACTGCTGGATACGGTGGGCTCGTTTTCTCTAATCGATGAGATTCAAACTCTTAACGGCGAGCAAGGGTGTCACCGCTATATTATTAGCAACTGCCATGGACCGATCGATATGGCACGAGTGTATGCCTTTTTCCAGCTATGTGGCTGGCAAGACAAAGCCCTAAATGTCGACATCGTGCCCCTATTCGAATCGATTAACGATCTGAATAGTGCTGGTGAGTCCATGCGCAGCATCTATGCGAATCCGGACTATAAGCAGCATCTTGTTAACCGTGGGAATAGACAAACCATCATGCTGGGTTTTTCTGATGGAACAAAAGATGGCGGCTACCTGATGGCGAACTGGGCCATCTATAAGGCTAAGGAAAATCTAACTGCGGTGTCCCGAGAAGCAGGCATCGAAGTCATCTTCTTCGATGGTCGTGGCGGCCCCACGGCTCGCGGCGGCGGCAACGCCTATCTATTCTACGCTGCATTGGGCAAAAAAATTGAAAGCAACGAGATTCAGATGACTGTACAGGGGCAGACCATCAGCTCTAACTATGGCGTAAAGCCCGCAGCACAACACAACTTGAGTCTGCTGCTCGCTGCCGGCTTGGAAAACAATCTCTATGACCGTGCCGAAAGAGAGTTGACCCAAGATCAAAACAGCCTAGTCGAGTCGCTAGCCACATCGAGCCATAAAAAATACGAGTCTTTGAAACAACACGACTTGTTTCTTCCTTATCTGGAACAGATGAGCACGCTGAACTACTACAACATGACAAACATCGGCAGCCGGCCCGCAAAGAGAGGCAATAGCTCCGAATTAAAATTTGAGGATCTACGGGCGATACCTTTCGTTGGAGCATGGGCGCAGCTGAAGCAGAACGTCCCTGGCTACTATGGCCTTGGCACCGCGTTAGCGCAGCAAGAAAACGCAGGGCAGCTCGACGGCTGCATCCAACTCTATAAAGACTCGGGTTTCTTTCGTGCATTGATCGCCAATGGTATGCAAAATCTCGCCAAGACCAACTTTCATTTGACCCGTTATATGGAGGAAGACGAACGCTTCGGCGATTTCTGGAAGATGATTCATGCGGAGCACGAACTTACCCATGAAATGGTTTTGAAGGTGGCAGAACAAGAATTCCTGTTGCAAGATAATCCTCGAGCCAGACTTAGCATCGAGCTGCGCGAGCGCATCGTGCTGCCACTTCTAGTAACGCAGCAATTCGCCTTGATGAAGATAAACGAGATAAGAGGCGTCGATGAAGACGATCCTCGGATCGAAGACTTCGAGAAGATGGTCGTGCGTTCATTGTATGGCAATATTAATGCGTCTAGAAACTCTGCATAGTTAATTTCCCACAGACAACGCTGCAAAGAGACTCGCGCATTTGCTTACCTACTGCCTGCTCTTTTGCATCTCCAGCCAAGAGCGCAGCATCGACGTGACGAATTGAATGTCGCCAGTATTCTGTGAGTTGTGGCCTATCCCCGGCAGCGTCACCAGAGTAAAGTCTCGCCCCATGGATTCCCAAGTGTCATTGAGCGATTCGTTAACATAGGCGCCGTCGTCCAGGCCATGAAACTCCAATACAGGAACATCAAGGGGCACTATTGGCGATTCGTCCACCATCCAAGGTGGCTTTGGATAGTAGGCGCGATAGTAATTCAGCATCGCCTCGTAGTCTGATCGCTGATAGGCCGATAAATAGCGCTCGTACCAAACCGTGCCCCGATGACTCCCTGCGCGACGTTCAGCGTCCATGCCACCGAGATCTCCGTCGCTATTGGTAAATCTTGCTATGTAGGCGCTACGCTCTTTCTGCTCATTGTTCAGCGCCATCTCGCGCTTGCGAGATCGAGGATGAGGCCGATTAAAGATCACTAGATTCTCGGTCTTCTGCGGGTAGGCCTCGGCGAAAGACCAGGCAATTATGCCTCCCCAATCGTGGCCGACTAGTGTGGCGCTCTGCTCACCTAGGTCATCCATGACCGCCACCACATCCAACGTCAGATGCGGTAACTCGTAATTCTCCACTCCTTGTGGTTTGTCGCTGCGGTTGTAGCCACGTAGCGAGATAGCAACAACCTGATAGTCATCCGCCAGCGCAGCCATCTGATAGCGCCAGTCATACCATTGATTCGGAAAACCATGAATGAAGACAAGCAGTGGGCCTTCGCCTAGGCTCACATAGTGAATGCTAACACCGTCGTTGTCCGCGTAGTTGTGCTCCACAAGATCGTAGAGATCGTCGGCATCGACCTGAGCATTGGCTTGAACTGTCAGTAGCATTGACAGGATAAAAGGTATAACAGCAAACTTTGACACGGACATTCTCCCAATTAACACGCTTTAAGCAAGAGTAAGCGTAGCTAAGCACGCAGTCCATACACAATTCCTAGTCGCTTGTTACTCCCCTATCAGTGCCGCTTTCCTTTGCAAGATCAGGCTAGACCCAATACCATGCGGGCCGAACAAACGCTCGATCAATATCCGGAGAAATGAATGAAATCCCTAGCCTCACTAAAGTCACTGAAAATGGCCCTACTACTGTGTTTCTCGCTGACAGCCATTAGCCAAAGCAATTCACAGGACCAAGACAAACAGTTAGAGGTAACCGAGGATCTGTTTAAGTGTCTAACCGAGATGACTAGATCATCAACTGGCGCCTTCTTCGTAGACAATATGCTAGGGGACATTGGCGCTACCCTCGCTGTTGCAAATTCGGAAACCGGCGGAGAATATCCAGCGGGCTCCGTAATTTCCTTGGTTCCTAGCGAGGTGATGATCAAACACGACGCGGGCTGGAACGCGGCGACGAATGACTGGGAATTTTTCGAGCTTACTGTATCCGACGCAGGTTCCGAGATTGCTGTTCGTGGCACAACTGAAGTTGTGAACCAGTTCGGTGGTAATTGCTTCGGCTGTCACATGGCGGCCACACCCGAATGGGACCTAATTTGCGGCACAGGTCATGGCTGCGCGCCACTGCCTATTGATCGTGAGACAATCGCGAATATCCAGAACAGCGACCCACGCTGCATGAAAGAAGACTAGACCGGCGCTGGGCCTATAATGCTGCCGATTTCGAACCACTGAATCGGCAGTAAACTCAACGCAACTTCCCGCGCGAACCAATTTGTAACACAATTCCTTTTGAAACCTGCCCCACAACCTGAAATACTCTAGCGCTCAATAAGAGCTAGTGCCCATAAAAGAATTTTCATAACTTAGGTAAGTTGCATATGTTCAATATAAAACAACAAATAGTCCTATCACTTAGCGCTTTTTTGCTTAGCGTGGCGTCGATGCCCACCTTGGCCCAGACCGATTGGCCTGAGGTACCTCCGACTGAGGCGCCAGCACACTGGGGCGCTGTTTCGGCTAACTTCGAAGAGATCCCTTATCCCTACCCGGTGCACTTTCTGGAATTGAATCGCTTTCAGCAAGATATCCGCATGGCCTATATGGATGTGCCTCCAAGTGGGCGAGAAAACGGTCAGACAGTATTCATCCAACATGGAATGAATTTCTACTCCGAGGCCTATACACCCACTATCAAAGCTTTATCCGCCGCAGGTTTTCGGGTCATAGCCGTGGATAGAATTGGATATGGCAAATCAACTAAGCCGATACTTCCCTACAGCTTCAATTTCGTAGCCGCGAACATGAAGTCGTTGTTAGATGAGTTGGAAATTGATGAAGTCGCAATCTTTGGGCACTCAATGGGCGGGATGACGGTGAGCCGTTTCGCGATGGTTTATCCAGACATCACGACTCACGTAGTGATGGTAAATCAGATCGGGCTAACCGATCAGCGACAAAGTCGATCTTGGAGAGATCCTTTTGCTGGAGGAGGAACGACTACGTACCAGTCAATCCTGCGCGGTCATCAGAATTACTTCCCACTGCGTTGGCCACCAGAGCATCTGGAATTCGTGCGCCGACAATTTGGACAAACCATGAGTGGCGAATGGAATCGCGTAGCACAAGTTCGCAGATTACAGGGCCAGATGCTCTATGATGATCCAGTCGTCTATGATTGGCAGCATATCGAAACGAAGGCATTGGTTATCGGTGGTGAAGAAGATGGCCTAGTCGATGATTTTCCAACGCTCGCGCACAACGTGAATAATGAGCTAAAAAACTCGACCATACTGCTCTATCCGGATGTAGGGCACGCTCCGCAGATTGAGATACCTGATCTGTTCCACGCTGACCTGATTCGCTTCCTCAAGTCCGATCCGAACGCACCAGCCAGCGCATGGAAGTAATAGCTCACTGAGTTAAGCATAAATAAAAAAGCCCGCTGGACCAAATGGCCAGCGGGCTTTTTATTGCGTACTTTCTTTAGGTACTAAGTATCTCTGCTACACCGAAGAAAGCAGCAACACTAGTGACCGTCATCGCCGGCGACTATCGCGCCAGGCAATGCCATGGCGGTAAGCCTCGGCCCGTTCTGCAACATCACATACGGATGACCGTCATGCTGGTAGGTCATCATGCCATAGCGGCTAAGTTCAGAGGTCTCGATACGAGCTAGCTCTTCGCCGGTCTGTTTATCGACAG
>CALKDE010000055.1 GCA_938082955.1 uncultured Pseudomonadales bacterium | reverse complement strand
GGTCAAACTGATCGGCGAGCGCTTGATTTCCGAGCGCACAGCACTGTTTTTGCAAGTTGGTTATCTACAAGTCCCGGGTTCCAGTACCAAAACGGCCAGTTCGAGCGCCAGTCATGAAAAACTACTTAGCGGCAATGTCCTGATCGGGTTCCGCATCCGGTTTTGATCAAAGCAATTGTATTCTCTTGTGGCCAAGAATGAAGGGGGACAGCTACAACTTAACAACGTAGTGTTCCCTCTATTTATTGGTATCACCCTGTGAGAAATAGTTTCTCATTTGCAGCTTAGTCAAGAAGTAGCGAAAAAGTGGAGAAATAAAGGGCTCGAGATTTTTGACCCCAGAAGGTTCACATCGGGCAGCGTGGGCCTTAGGATTGGTTTCCGGCTGATTTTAGTCAATCCAAACCGGCTGCGTGAATGCGCCGTTGCGGGCAATATCCCACACCTCAAGCCGTGCCCATTTTTTGCCTTGCAGGTCGGCATTGATCCGAATCTCCAGTTCATCGAATTCGGTGGTGGCGGAAAGGTCGTAGTAGGTTCTGTAAATATCCGCTCCATCCCCGCTAACAATTGATAGGTGAGAAAGAGGGTAGGTCCATTCCAATGACATTTTGATCGTCAACTCACTCAGGTTCGTGCCAAGGGGAATGCTTTCGCCACTTGTAAAGCCTTGCACAGAAAATTCAGGGATAAGCACTTCGCCCGTGGTGACAAAAAAATCACCGGCCTCAAGTGTATCCAACACAGGCTGCCAGCCATCCTCGTAGCGGGGGATCTCATTCATCTTCATGTAATTGATATTCATCGTACCGAACAGTTCATAATCTTCATAAATCCTGAAGATATCCACTTCTGCGATGATGTATTTGCGATTACCCCAGTTGGCCATATCATTTTCAAGATCGAGCACTCTCCAGCCCAGCGTGTCACGGGAGTAGTCGGCCGGCATGGCTTTCCAGGCTCCACCGAGAAAACGGTCGCTGGTGAAAAAAGGCTCAGACTTATAGCGGTCAGGGAAACCAGTTGAGCCTTTGACCCGTGGGTGTGCAGTCCAGGCCAGACCACCTTCTAACTCCAGTAACTTTAGGACATCGTCGGCACTTCCAACGTGATAAACCTTGCCAATGCCAGGCACATCCTGCTCAAAAGGTTGATCGTTGTTGCGGTTAAGTACCCAATTAACGGGTTTGGGAAACAGGCTAAGCCAATGGCTGCCAAAATGTACATTTGGCTCTTCGCCTGGAATCAATAGAAAAGTGTCATCAGACAGGCGAGAGAACTCATCATGCATTACTTTTAATTGGGCGAGTCGTTCTTCTGTGTCCAGTCGCGGTGTGCGGCCGAAATGAAACTCAGCCATGTGCACCATGTCCACGCCCATGCGCTTAAAGAACTCAACGAAGTCGGGATTTTCCAGTCCTTGAGGTATGCCTGTGACTCCTTGTTCTGCACGCTGGTTAATTACATCCATAGAATGTTCATGATGATAATGGCTAGATAAAGTTTTATAGCCGGGCAAAGGTTTGAAAGTATCACCACGGGTATAGTTTTTTACCACTTCGAGATTAGTTAGACCTGATTCTTTTGATGGGAAAAGAAACACTCCCAGTTTCTGCTCGCTCCCCGGTTCCGCATTTACCCAAGGCACGAAACGTTTATCACCCATGGGTGGTTGGCGCACACCCCAGGCGAAGCCTTCTACCATGTCTAGGTATTCCTCTCCGGCCCAGTTGTAGCCATAATTATCTGCGAAATCGAGCGGATACAAATATTGGTGAGGGAAAGGGGAAATTACTAAAGAACCGGATTTTGATGACAGCGCCATGCTGCGAAATCGAGTTTGATAAACACTGGCGGTGCTCGAATCTACAGGCTGAGTTTGGGCCTGGCTCAGAGAGTCGATGTACTGAATTTCAAAACCTTCAGTGTCTGGTTTTGACAAGGCGACGTGATAAAGGAAGGCGGTAGCGGGTCGCTCGGTACTTACTCTAGCTTCCATGTGCACGAACGGGCTGCCATGGTAAAGAGTGAAGGCTAATGAGCCGGAAAAGTTCGGGCTTTGTAGTCCATCAAATTCAATCGTGGCGCGTCCTCCATTGTTGGACACAGTTATATTCTCGGGGGTCAATACACCCTTCTCTGCTGAGTAGGGGCGACGATGCACACGATCGAAGAAGATCATCCATCCTTCGTCCATTTCACGTAAATCGAGATCGCGCTCACCCACGTAAAAAAGATAATGCGGATCTACTCCGCTTATAGAGGGTTGTCCATCTACACCTAGCTCTTTAATCAGTGGTCCGGCTGCATTATTGCCCTGCTGCGGAATTATCTGAAACTCGATATAGGACTGTCCTTCTGGCGAGTTCCAGCTAATAGACAATCCGTCATCCGTTGTTCTCAGATTAAAATCATCAGCAGGATTGAAGCCTTGGGTATTGATCTCTGCCGCGCTGGACAGAGATGCCAGAACCAGTAGAGCGCATAAACTGAAAACTCGCATGCTATACCTCCTCGTTTTTTAGTTCGTGGTTTTAACTCGCCTTTTTTGACTGTCGTTTGCTCTTTTCCAACTTCTTAGCCTTGGTTCTACTCTGGCAAGGCAAATACCCACACTACGCCACCCTGTGGAACAAAGGTGCGCGTGCCTTTCTGTCTATCAATTCGGCCGGTCATACCAGCGGCGTCCACACCCCAGCCGGATTGCACGGCGACATATTGTTTGCCGTTGACAGAGAAGGTGGAAGGCACGCCGATAATTCCGGAATTGGTGCGAAAGCGCCATAACTCTTCACCGGTGCTGGCATTATGGGCGCGAAAGAAACGGTCGGTAGTGCCACCGCTAAATAGTAAATTACCACGAGTGGTGAGAATGCCGCCCCAGTTATGTGAATCGAATTCTCTCGTCCAGACTTCTTCACCGGTGTCCATGTCCCAGGCCTGAATTTCGCCGATATGATCCGCGCCCTCGACTAAAGTAAAATCAGATCGAGCGCCAGTGAATGAGCTGCCTGGCTCGTACTCTACTTCGCGACCTTCGATGTTGCCACAGGTGTTTTCGTTGGCAGGAATATAAATCAAACCAGTCTCAGGATTATATGCTGCCGGTGGCCAGTCCTTTCCTCCCCAAAGCGAGGGGCAGAACGACCTGACAGAACCAGTCACTGGCTTGTGAGCAGGATCGTAACTAGGTCTGCCACTCACCGGGTCGATGCTGGCAAAGGCGTTTTGAAATACATAAGGCTGGGCATCGACGAAGTTGATGGCGTCGGAAGCTCTTTCTAACAACCATAAATAGCCGTTACGAGCAGGGTGTACCAAGGCATTAATCTGGCGGCCGTTTCTTTCCACCGGCATTAACATCGGCGTGGACACTTCGTCCCAGTCCCAGGAGCCGTTCCAATGATATTGATGGTGGGCTTTCATTTCTCCTGAGTTCACATCCAGTGCTATTACTGAATTGCTATATAAGTTATCGCCAGGGCGTTGATCTCCTATCCAAGGGCCGGGGTTACCAGTGCCCCAATAAGAAAGGCCGAGTTCTGGATCATAATGCCCAGGCACCCATACCGCGGCGCCACCAGTACGCCAGGTGTCGCCTGGCCAGGTTTCATTGCCAGGTTCGCCAGGCCCGGGCACGGTGTAAGTTCGCCACAACTGTTCACCAGTATCTGCATCCAAAGCAACCACAAAGCCGCGAATCCCGCGTTCGCCACCTGAGCTACCCACCATGATCTTGCCGTCCACCGCCAAAGGCGCCATGGTGATGTAATAACCATGGCTATTATCCTGCACCGATGTG
Organism: uncultured Pseudomonadales bacterium; assembly: GCA_938082955.1. Lineage (GTDB taxonomy): Bacteria > Pseudomonadota > Gammaproteobacteria > Pseudomonadales > Pseudohongiellaceae > UBA9145. The sequence goes on along the minus strand of CALKDE010000055.1, from coordinate 1,567 downwards.
TCCCAAATTTTCTCACCAGTGCTCGCATCCAGTGCTATTACTCGGGCATCCAGAGTCGCGGTGAAAACTTTGTCGCCGAATAGTGCCACTCCTCTGTTAGTTCGGTGAGGCGCGATCAAGTCATCAGGAAGGTCATGCTGATAGCGCCACAAAGGGTCCCCGCTTGCGGCATCGATAGCATAGACCAGATTCTCCGGAGTGGTGACGTACATGACGCCATCATTCACAATTGGTGGAGACTCATGACCACCGTTCACTCCGGTGGAAAATGTCCACACCGGCTGCAATTGCGCCACGTTGTCTGAGTCGATCTGGTCGAGTTTGCTGTAGCCCCAGCCATCCAGAGTTCCCCGGTAGGAGAGCCAGTTACTGTCCTCAGGGTTTTGTAGTCGTGCATCAGTTACTGTGCTGTAGTCTGTAATCGGTGCCTGCGCCCAGCCTGCAGAAGACAGAAGGTAGAGTAATGCTGCAAAGGAGGCTGTGCGAAGAGTGGCTAGCGTGCTCAGGAGTCGGGCTGCGTGCATCGTGTTTTCCTTTGTTATTACTGTTGGTATCAGGATTATAGTAATACAGATAAAGGATTAAAGGGGCAGTCTGTGAGACACCTCGGGAAAAAAATGGCTAGAAATTGTAAATCGCTTCAGAGTCCACAGTGACGGATTCGGTGTCGGCGTTACAATGCCCGCAGCAAGCGGACTAAATTAAGGTGTGGTGCGCCTGCATTGAAGGGTAAGGCCAAGTGCGACTATCACGGTGGAAAATCAACAGGGCCTTGAACTGAACAAGGTAAACCAAACAGCACCAAAGCAAACTTAAAGCACGGCGAGTATACGAAAAAAGCGCAAACAGAACGAAGCTAGGAACAAGGGCGTAAAGCCAAGGAAGCTAAGGGGTGTAAATATAAGGAAACTAACGACTATAATATTTCAGCTAGATATCTCTAGCCAATATTTTTTATGGGAAAGAATTTGCTTCAATAGTCGTGGAGTAAGCAATATAGCTAAGGGTAGCCATTATGCTATTTGTGAGTCTGGTTCATTTTATGTTTACTGTCGAGATGCTGTTTACAGTAGTATGGCGACTGTAATATGGAAGGTTTGAATGTATAAGAGCTTTATACCACGAATTCCTAAATTGAAATATTCGCTTGATAATATTGATTGGCAATTATTTGCGGCGAGTAGCATCGTTCTTTTCTCAATAGTTTTTGTAATTGTAATTTTTCCACAGTGGAGCGCGGAGAAAATTGACCTGCTTTATATTTCGGCTACTAAGAAATATGGAATTTTATATATTATTATCGCAATAGCGTTGCTGTTTTTTTTGTTATATGTAGCAATTAGTAAGTATGGGAATATAGTTCTTGGCGATTCGGGCTCTGCCTATTCAACTTTTAGTTGGGCATCAATGTTATTTTGTGCGGGCATTGGTGCTTCGCTTATTTATTGGGGAGCCACAGAGTGGGCGCTATACTATAAAGCTCCACCTTTTGGGCTAGAGCCTGGTTCGGATGAAGCCATTTTGTGGGCTGCAAGCTACGGGATGTTTCATTGGGGGCCAATAGGAT
>CALKDE010000054.1 GCA_938082955.1 uncultured Pseudomonadales bacterium | reverse complement strand
GCTTGGCACTGATTCTGCAACTGCAAAACGAAACTGCTGTAGGAAGGCGATATAGTTTCCAATCAGAAAAGAGGCGATGCAAAACAGCGTAAATGATTCTTGATAGATACCCCAGGCGGCAAAGAGTGTCGCAAAGATGGCCAGTGCAGTGCCGGCAAGAAAGCCCGCCTTTCTGCCGATTTTTGACATCAGATAAGACGCCGGTATTGTTGCGAAAGCTATGCCAGCAATTTGAATCGCAATTGGCAGAGTTGCCCAATCAATAGAGGGCGCGATCTGCGCCCCGACAATGCCACCTAGTAATACAAGAATTGGTGCTGCCGTTTGACCAAAGCATTGTGCGAAAGTTAGAACGACAAGGGTTTTGTAATTTTCGAATTTCACTCAGGGGCTCCCGCTCCAGCACATTTTGATACGAGAGCTTGATACCCGCTGCGTGAGTCTACCCTATAAAGAGGCCGTCTTACTCTGCACTGAAAATAAAATCAATCACAGTAGCTGTGTTTCTACTCAGGTCTGTTTTCTAACTCGTTTACTGAATGTGCTATTGTTGTTTTTTAGCTCTTTGGTGGTCTTCGCAGCGGCCTCTAAATAGCTTGTCCGAACCAGGAGAAATCATGAAAAATCCTAATTGCTCGTTTGTAGCGCTTGCCTGGGTAACCTTGTTATCTCTTTTTACCATCTCGTTTGCGGGATTGGCATCCGCTCAGCCTAGTCCTCCTTCCTCGGCGCCTAGTAATTGGGGGCCGATATCCATCAGTTTAGAGGATTTTGAATACCCGTACCCGGTCGAATACATGAACTTCAGCGTCTACGGCGAAGAGGTGCGTATCGCCTATATGGATGTCGCTCCGACGGGCCCGGCAAATGGACGCTCTGTAATCCTCCATCACGGAGGCCTGTATTACGGCTGGTATTGGAGTGAGCAAATTAAGGCGTTGTCTGAAGAGGGCTATCGAGTAGTGGTGAAAGACCGGCTTGGTTGGGGCAAGTCTTCAAAGCCAATAATTCCCTATAGCATCAGCTTGTGGGCTTCCAATACAGCGCGATTGATGGATCATCTAGAGATCGATCAAGCAGCAATAGTAGGTCACTCTATCGGCGGGCAGATGGTTACGCGCTTTGCTTTGCTTTATCCGCAGCGGATAACCCATCTCGTTACCGTGAACCAAGTAGGACTGACAGACCGCCGTGCCGGCAGAGGATTTAGGCCGTTGACTGGGGAGGTCGATGGGAACCCAGACATGGATGAGGTTTATGCTGGCCTACTGCGTTGGGCAGACGATAATTACAGTACCTGGCAGCCGGAGTTCATTGATCATATGCGCATTCGCTATGGTCAGCGGCTAAGTGGAGACTGGCCCCGTCTAGCTTATGTGAGCCAACTGACTAATCACATGCGTGCTATGGACACGGTAGTGAACGACCGGCAACATATTCAGACGAAGACTTTGGTACTTGGTGGTGTAGATGACTATCCGACTTTTGCCGAAGAGGCGCGGCAAGCTGCAGATGCTTTCCCTAACGGGGAAGTCTTTCTCATTCCAGGGGTGGGGCACAATCCCCACGAGGAAGTACCCGATGTAGTGAGCGCCCAGTTGATTCGATTTTTTGATTCTGGGAATTGATAAGAAGGGGGCAGAGTAAACATACTGTGCTTCAAATCGGTATGTTTACTCTGATTAAATTGCCTCGAAGATATTGAGTTCTAGTCTTCTATCGAAGGATGCAAATAGCCCGTAGGCAACACTTGGCCGGGGTCTACACGAATACTCAAATAAGTAATCTGATCTTGTATATTCCTGAACCCATGGGGCACGCTAGCAGGTATAACAACAATGTCACCTGCCGATATGGTTTTGGTCTGGCCATTGATGACAGTGCGACTGCCGCTAGGGCCGATCAATTCCATGACTGATATATTGCTGGCAGGAAATTCTATGTCGCCGCTGATGTCGCCCCCGGTAACGAGAGTGCCCGATCCCGACAACACGTAATACACCTCAGTAACTTGATGGTGCACAATCGCAGTTACAGATTCCCCTTCGGTGCGATTGCCTTTGCGCTGCAAAATTCCAACACCGACATTTACCTCATCACCGATATCAACCACCTTGATTTGCTGATCGATAGTCTCTCCCATGTGTTCGAAGACAGTCATGATGTCTGCGCGCGATACATGAGTTGCCGTCGTAGGTCTTTGTGCGAAAAGGTTTGTAGATAGTGCGCAAAATAATGTCGCGCTGAGCATAATCTTGAGTGCTTTATTAGTCATGTTTTAACTTCCTCATGTGCTGTTTTTAGTATTGATAACTGGGTCAAAATTAGAATCAGAAATCACAGACTATCTTACTCGCGATCTTATCGCCACTGGAGAGTCTTCACAGTCGCAGCATGCGATTAGTAGGCACACAAGGGGGATTGATCGATTCACTGATTGGTTGGATGAGTTAAAACTGGGGGTTAAAACTGGGGGTTAAAACGCGTTGTAGAATGTACCAAGAACGTACCGCCTGTGTGTAAAAATAAGGCTGTGAGCGGCAAAGCACACAGCCTTATTTAGTTCACATACTCGACTAGCCAACCACTCCGGCGTCTTCAACTCCAAAACGCAGATTGAACTGATTTAGTGGCAGATTTCGAACTCGAATGCCAGTCGCATCAAAGACTGCATTTGCTAGTGCAGGTGCGATTCCAGGTGTTCCAGGCTCACCTGCGCCGCCTATAGCGTGCCCACTGTTGATTATGTGCGTCTCGATTTTCGGTGCCGTATCCATGCGCACCGCTTCATAATCATGGAAATTGCTTTGTGCTACTGCGCCGTTCTCGATTGTTATCTCACCATGTAATGCGGCAGTCAGGCCATAGATAATTGCTGACTCGACTTGTGCAGTGATCCCATCTGGAGAAATAGCGAAACCGGCATCGATGACAGCGACAACCCGATCCACGCTCAACTCTCCGTCAACAATCGTGACTTCAACAACCTGCGCGACAACAGTTCCAAAGGATTCTTGGACAGAGATACCGCGTCCTCGGCCTTGTGCAAGCGGACGACTCCACTGTGCCTGCTCGGCTACTTTTTCAAGTACTGCTAAATGACGAGGGTGGTTGCCAAGCAAGCCGGCACGATACTCATAAGGATCTTTGCCTGCAGCTACTGCAATTTCATCGATGAACGACTCGGTGAAAAAGCCATGCTGCGAGTGATCTACACTACGCCAAGCGCCGAAAGGAACGTGAGTAGGGCTGGCGACATGGCCAATATTTTGCGCAGCAATTGCATAAGGAATTAGCGGCGCTTCAATCGGCTCGTGTTTGTCTACGTAAGTGTTCTCCCATGCAATGGGGTTGCCATCATTGTCCAATGCGGCCCGGAAGCGGCTTTGAACAGCGGGGCGATAGAAGTCTTGGCGAACATCTTCCTCACGAGACCAAATCAGCTGTACTGGTCGTCCAGCTCTCTGTGCTATCAGCGCTGCCTGAATAGCATAGTCAGGACGGGCTTTGCGTCCGAAGCCGCCACCCATAAATTGATTATGTAGCGTGACATTTTCTGCATCGATTCCCAGGGCATTGGCTACGGCTTGTCGGAACCCCAGAGGGTTCTGACAACCAATCCATATCTCACAGCGCCCGTCTTTAACTTCTGCCGTTGCGTTCAAGGGCTCCATGCACGTGTGGGCCAGGAAGGGGACACGATAGTCCGCTGAAATAATGTTTGCAGCAGTACTGAATACATCATCAGCATCACCGAATAAGGAATCAGTTTCTCTGTTTTGGGCGGCACTAATGTCTGCATCAAACTGAGCAAAAATCTTATCGCTGGTTACCGTCTCATTGCCGCGAGTATCCCACTCTATATCAAGTGCTTTAAGGCCTTGAATTGCGGGCCAGTAGCCTTCGGCAAGCACGGCAACTGATTCGCCAGCGGCAAAGGCTCCAATCATGTCGTTCGATTCCATAGGTGGAAGTTCGTAAACATCAATTACGCCACTTATGGCGCGGGCGGCCTCGTCCTTCGTAGCAATAAGGCTGCCTCCAAAAACTGGTGAGCGCGTTACAGTGGCATATAGCATTCCCGGCAGACGGACATCCAATGCAAATTTCGCGGTGCCATCGACTTTGGCAGGAATATCAAAGCGCTGCACTTGCTGGCCCATAATCTTGAATTGGTCCTGTCGCTTTAACTGCGGTGTATAAGAAGGTGTCAGTGCTGAAGCTGCTACGGCGAACGCTGCATAAGGCTCCTTGCGGGAACTTGCTCTGTGAATGAGGTGGCTTTTCTCGGTTTCGATTTCACTTTCCGGCACCTGCCATTCTTGTGCTGCGGCTTGTACTAGCAGCTGTCTAGTTGCGGCTCCAGCTATTCGCGACCCCAGTTCTCCAGTAAAGCGTATGCTGCCACTTCCGCCAGTAACTTGTACATTCAGCACATCGGCGATTTGCATCAATGCGCCATCGACTGACGGAACAATAATGTCCGGGAATTTCGCGCCCGGTATCAAGAATCCTTTGCCCACAGCATAATTGGCATATTCATCAAGCGCTGGTGCCTCTTCAGCACGAACAAGGTCCCAGTCGGCATCAAGTTCATCGGCGACCATTTGCGCTAATGATGTCTGGATTCCCTGTCCCATTTCAGAGTGGGGAATGATAGCGGTAACCACATTGTCAGCACCAATTTTGATGTAGGCGTGAACGAGGGTTTCATCCTCACCTGCCATTAATTCTTGGAGACCCTGGGCTCGATTGCCAGGGCGTATTGAAACGCCTATAACCAGCCCGGTTCCTGCGATAATGCCTGTGCTAAGAAACGCTCTTCTAGTGAATTTATTCACCGCTCACCTCCTGCGCTGTAGCAGTTAGTTCAGACGTGCTGGCCACCTCATAATAAGTCGCAGAGGTTTTGATGGCCTGTCGAATGCGGCCATACATGCCGCAGCGACATATGTTGCCACGCATTGCGCTATCGATTGCCGCGTCATCTGGATTTGGGTTGCTGGCTAATAGCGCCGCCGCAGACATCAATTGCCCAGACTGGCAGTAGCCGCATTGGGGAACCTGGTGTTCAATCCATGCGCTCTGCAGAGGGTGCAGCTCTTCGCTGCTTGGTGCGAGCCCCTCTATCGTGGTTATTTCTTTTCCTTGGACTGCTGAAAAAGGCGTGTTGCATGATCGAATGGGATTGCCATCAACATGTACTGTGCAGGCTCCACACTGGGCAATACCGCAGCCGAACTTAGTGCCGGTAAGGGCCAATTTCTCTCTTAGCACCCATAACAGAGGCGTTGAAGGGTCAACGTCAAATTCCTCTCGAGTACCATTTACAATTAATACCGCCATTCTCGCTCCCAAAAATCAATTACTGATAAAAAATCAGAGCACTTAAGTGCTCTCGTTGTTACTCGACAAGCCAGTCTATCGAAAATGGCCTTGCCTTATGTCTACACTATTTCGGAAAATTCACTGCGCTGGATGCGTGAAATATACCAGCTTTTATACAAAATGACAAAATGAGTACAAAATGTCAAGCTGTCCGATGAAACTGTAATCAAATTAAGCTAAACTTCTACAGATGAAACAAGCAAAAAGTAACAAGTCACAAAAAGATGAAAAACGCGAAGCGGTATTTGCGGTGGCTGGCGATGTTTTTGCACGATATGGCTTTCGGCGAACGGCCATGAACGATATAGCACAGGCAGCGGGAATATCTCGGCCGGCCCTTTATCTAATGGTTGAAAATAAGGAAGATCTATTTAGTGAGGTCGTTACATTTCGGTTCAATAAAGGTATCGATAAGGCAATCTCTACTTTGTCTGAAAGTGGATCAATAGCCGAGCGAATCACAGCTTCGATACTAGCATT
>CALKDE010000053.1 GCA_938082955.1 uncultured Pseudomonadales bacterium | reverse complement strand
GGGCGGCAGCAGGGCCCAGCAGGGAATGCCTGACTTTGAAGATGCTATCTCTACTGAAGAGCTGGAATCCATTCGTGCATTTATCGTGACTCAGGCTAGGCAACTGCGGCAGTACCAGCAGAACAGATAGGGGTAATAGGGGGACAGACCACGATAAAAAAGACTGGAGGGGGATTAAAAAACCAGCTCTCTCCTTAAAAATCTACTGCGTCCCAAACGCCTGCTTACGCGCCAAAAACTCATCCACATTAACCGCCATCACAAGCAGGTCATGGTGCTTACCCGCCACAACCTGATCCGCTCTGTGCTCATATGTATCTCTTCATCAGAACCTAATTCCATTTCTTCATTCATCAGGAGTTCCCTTTGTGTCAGCTGCCCGCATTGAATACGCGAACTTCTGCCCAAACTCAAACTTATGCTCTACGGCACTAGTAAGAAATTTGAGCTTATTGCCGCGATTAAGCATTACAAGTTGTGGCGGATGGCGTGGTGGATATTGAAATTTAAGGCAGAAGTGGATTTAAAACAATCAAGTAACTTGTTGATTTTATTGGTGCCCCGGACAGGAGTCGAACCTGTGACCTGCCCCTTAGGAGGGGGCCGCGCTATCCAGCTGTGCCACCGGGGCTTAAGCGGACGCATTATAGCACCGGCTGTGGTGATTTTTGAATCTTCACTGCACGATCACATCTTCGGGCGACTTGGGCTAGAATGAGCATAGCTAACAATCGATAGAACTGGGCTTTAAAAAATGAGTAGTGAGATAATTTGGTCATGCCTGCGCTTCGGTGAATTGAGTACCGAGGATCTGTATCGGGTTCTGCAACTGCGGGCTGAGATCTTTGTAGTCGAGCAGAATTGCGTGTATCAGGATGTGGATGGTTTCGATCAGGAAGGGCTGCATGTGATAGGACAGCTGTCGGTTAGTGATGAAGCGCAGCTCATTTGCTACAGCAGGCTGCTGCCACCGGGCGCAAAATACGAAGGCGCGTCGGTGGGTAGGGTTGTCACTAAAAAATCGGCTCGAGGTGGTGGTGCCGGCAAAGCACTAGTGTTGAACTCACTGAAGTTCTGCAAGGAATATTGGCCGGACAAGGCCATTACTATTTCGGCGCAACAGTATTTGCAGAAGTTCTATACTGATTTTGGGTTCGAGGCTGAGTCTGAGCCTTACGATGAAGATGGCATTCCTCACATACGCATGCAACTTAATCCTTAACTAGCTGCTCGACTTCTTCGAATGTGCTCAAGGCTTGTGCATCCGATGCCGGCTTCAGCGTAGTAATAATGACTATAACCATCGATGCGAAGGCGAAGCCAGGTACTATTTCGTATAGATCGAAGAGTCCGCCAGTCAAATTAGACCAAACAACGACTGTTACGGCGCCAACGATCATGCCCGCAATCGCCGATGCAGCAGTCATCGCTCGCCAGAACAATGAGAACACAATCACTGGGCCGAAAGCCGCGCCGAAGCCAGCCCAAGCGTAGCTTACTAGGTCTAGCACCCTACTCTCTCTGTCACTGGCAATGACCATAGCCAGTAGCGCAATTGCGATTACTGCGCCTCGACTCACCATTAGCAATTCCTTCTCGGACGCCTGAGGCCTTACGAACACACGGTAGAAATCTTCACTGATTACAGAAGACGACACCAATAACTGCGAGTCTACTGTCGACATGATCGCCGACAATATTGCGGCTGTTATGATTCCGGCGACCCAAGGGTTAAATAGCTGTTGGCTGAGTGCTATGAAGACAGTCTCTGGGTTTTCCAATGGATTATCTGCAAAATATGCGATGCCGGCCAAACCCGTGGCTACCGAACCGAATAACACCAGCACCATCCACACCATGGCGATGCGTCTTGCCGCGACTAGTTTCTGTGGGTTTTCGACGGCCATAAACCTCGCCAAAATGTGCGGCTGACCCACATAGCCTAAGCCCCAAGCAATGAGAGACAGAAAACCAATCAGTGTCATGTTGCTGAACAGCTCCGTGCTCTGAGGGTTCACGGCTTGCATCTGCTGCCACACAGCTTCCGTTCCGCCGCTACTAAGTATCACCACTGTCGGCGCGACCAGTAAAGCCAAGAACATGAGCACCGCTTGCACAGCATCTGTCCAGACAACCGCAAGAAAACCGCCGATAAAAGTGTAGCCAACGATTATCAAACCGCCGGAAATTAAGGCGGTCGAGTATTGCATGCCGAAGCTGTTCTCAAACAATATTGCACCACCTACTAACCCAGACGCGGTATAGAAGGTAAAGAACAGTAGGATCACGAAGGCGGACACGAGGCGCAAAACTCTAGTGGTGTCGTTGAAGCGATTCTCGAAATAATCCGGCAGTGTTAGTGAGTTGTTTGCCTGCGCACTGTAGATTCGAAGACGCTTGGATACGAACAACCAGTTGCAATAAGCCCCCAGTACTAGGCCGATACCTATCCAAATCTCACTGAGCCCCGAGAGATAAATAGCGCCAGGTAGCCCCAGCAATAACCAGCCACTCATATCCGAGGCGCCGACACTAAGCGCGGTAACAACCGAGCCGAGCTTGCGACCACCTAGAATATAATCGTCCAAACTATGCGTGCGTCTATAGGCCTTAATGCCGAGGAACAAAATCAGAATTAGGTAGGCAACGAAGGTTAACAATAATGGTGCGTCGAAACTCATAGGCGCCTTGCCCGGAAGCGTCCGGTCGGCATGCTAGGCATGCGGTAGATGTTGGGATACAGATGCTATCTCATGCTACCCAATGGCGAGTTCAATGTGAATAGTGGTTATGCGCAACAAAGCCTTCAAAGAGAGACTCCACGAATTCCTAATCTACCCCATTGCCGTCCCACTGATAGCCGCGACGCAGGTGTGGGTGCTCATCGGGCACTAGACCAACCTCTCGAAGATTTTCAATAGGATTGGTAGCTTTGAGCTCAGCAAATGCGATGTAGCTTGTGACGGTCCCTAAGTTCAGCAATTCACCGTATTCCTGGACTATACCGGCACCTCAGCGGTTTTATTGCGGTACTGCTAGCTTCAGAAATCACTCTATCGCCGCAATTGAAGCGGCACTTACCTGCATATATTTAAGCATTTGCATTACTAATTATTTTTGAATTGCCTCCCCCTTTTTTAATAAACTAATTACTTTACTAATACAAAAAAATAGAAGCAAAACCTTAAACAAAGTAAATACTTTATTTAAAGTGCCGATTAAAGGGCTAATCTGAATCAATTTAACACTGGATTAATGCCATGGAACTCCCTAAAAGCCAAGATCGAATCATGGACCGCCTGAAAACGCGCGGGCCGCAGTCGGTTAAAATTCTTTCAAAACAATTAGGTATGACCACCATGGGGGTTCGCCAACACCTCGCTGATCTAGAAACCAAAGGGCTAGTGCTGCAAACGCAAGAAGAGCGGCAGACTCGCGGACGGCCAGTGCATCTGTGGAAATTGAGCAAAAGTGGGCACAACAGGTTTCCTGACAGCCACGCACAAACAGCACTTGAGCTAATCGATGTCATCCGCTCCTCACTCGGCGAGGAAAGTCTTAACCAGCTCATCGATAGCCGCAGCGCAAAAGTCCAGGCCAGCTATCGCGCACAACTAGACGCCACCGCCCCCGGACTACAACAGCAGATCGAGAGACTCGCTCAGCTGCGCAGCGAGGAAGGCTATATGGCCGAGGTACGCCTATTACCGGACGGCTGGATGCTTATAGAGAACCATTGCCCTATCTGCAGTGCGGCGACCAGTTGCCAGCAATTTTGCAAGTCTGAATTAGAGATTTTTCAGCGCCTATTCGAAAATGAGGCCACCGTTGAACGCACCGACCATCTTTTAGAAGGAGCGCGGCGTTGTGCCTACAAAATCACCGCACACAGGGCCTAAACGCGAAATTTTCTAGATGAATTCTGCTATACTCAGGCACTTGCTTAGGCTGGGTGGCACTAGCTACGAACAACTCGGTAATCTATGAAACCTCTAGCAGTAAAAATCTCCCTAGTAGTCGCTGTCCTGGCTGTCTTGGCGCTAGCTCTTATGCCGAAAGTTATTGGTGCAAGCATAGAGAGCGCGACTATCGACAATCTACTAGCTCTCATCCCGCCAGAGGCCCAGAGTCAATTTGAGATTCGCCACAATGATTTTAGCGATGGCTGGTTTAACAGCTCAACTACAATAGAATTAACCTACATCCCTATTAGCACCGATGCGATCACGCTATCGATGGATTTCGACATCGATCACGGCCCGCTTCTGCAGACCAAAGATGGGCTTCGTATTGGCCTTGCATATGCGGTAATTCAGCCGAGTATTCGCAACGACTTGTTCAACACCGCAATTGCGGACCTCTCCTTTCCCCTGCCCGACATCACACTCAATTTATTAGCGCGCTTCGATCAATCGTTGCAGCTGGATTTACAGCTTAGTGACCTCAGCTTTAGCGATACGGCAGGTGAACTAAGCTTTGCTGGGCTCGATGCGAATATCGAGGTGGCCGCAGATCAGTCCGCTTACTTCTCTGTACAAATGGGGGAACTATCAGCTACCGAGAACACGGCCAATTCCAACGTGCTCATCACTGGAATGACTTTAACAAGCTCTACGACACAGATGAACGACATACCCGCCCAGAGCCGCGCGAGGTTCTCGATTCCTGCCGTCAGCAGTACCTTGCCCCTGCCATTTTCAGTATCAGGCATAAGCATTGACTACGGCCTGCAGGCCTCTCCTGGCAAAGAAAATTTCAGCGAGATCTACCAAACAATTCAGCTCGCGAGTATCGAGAGCGAAATTCCAGTGCGCTCCTTCAGCTGGCTTAGCGAAATCAAACAAGTCAACAATG
>CALKDE010000052.1 GCA_938082955.1 uncultured Pseudomonadales bacterium | reverse complement strand
GTTAGGTAAGACTCACTTAATGCATGCGATCGGTAATTATTTAGTGGCTAAAAAGCCCAACGCTAAGGTTGTCTATTTACACTCTGAGACATTCGTGGCCACTATGGTAACGGCACTGCAATTGAATGCTATTAATGAATTTAAGCGCTTCTATCGCTCTGTAGATGCCCTGTTGATCGATGATATTCAGTTTTTCGCGGGCAAAGAACGATCTCAAGAAGAATTTTTTCATACCTTTAATGCCTTGCTCGAAGGTGGACAGCAGATCATATTGACCTGCGATCGTTATCACAAAGAGATTAACGGCCTGGAAGAACGGTTGAAGTCCAGATTTGGCTGGGGACTCACGGTTGCTGTCGAGCCGCCAGAGTTGGAAACTAGAGCTGCAATCCTTATGAACAAGGCGGCACTGTCTAATATCGAATTGCCGAATGATGTTGCCATGTTTATAGCACAGCGCCTTCGGTCCAATGTTCGAGAGTTAGAGGGGGCATTGAAGCGCGTGATAGCGCATTCGAACTTCACCGGTCAGAAAATTGATCTAGACCTTATAAAAGAAGCACTTCGGGACCTTTTTGCATTGCAGGATAAGCTAGTCACGATCGATAATATTCAGCGTTCCGTTGCTGAGTACTACAAGATTAAGATGGCAGATATGCTCTCGAAGCGACGTAATCGATCAGTAGCAAGGCCACGTCAAGTTGCTATGTGCCTTTCTAAAGAACTAACCAACCACAGCTTGCCGGAAATCGGTGATGCGTTTGGTGGCAGGGACCATACAACGGTGATGCATGCCTGTAAGCAGGTTAAGAAACTTCGTGGTAGCTCTATAGACATACAAGAAGACTATAATAATTTGCTCAGATCACTATCGAGTTAGTACTCGAGCGGTAGTTTCTGAGTTTAGAAGATCTCAGCTTAGATAGATAAGGAAAGCAAAGAAATGCATTTTGTTATTTCACGAGAGGCTTTTTTGAAGCCTCTGCAATTAGTTAGTGGTGTTGTTGAGAGACGACAAACACTGCCAGTTCTCTCCAATGTCCTTTTGGATTTAAAACAGAGCGAGCTATCACTCACGGGTACCGATCTCGAGGTCGAACTGGTTGGCCGTGTGACTGTCGATCAGATGCATACATCAGGCGCTGTTACGGTCCCGGCGCGTAAGCTTTTGGATATTTGTAAATCTCTTTCTGACGATGCCATCATCGAGCTATCGCTTGCTGAGAATAGGGTGACCCTTAAGTCTGGGCGCAGTAGGTTTACACTCACTACCCTGCCAGCCTCAGAGTTTCCAGGAGTAGATGAGGAGCCCGATACGTTTTCTATTACTATGCACCAGGGTAAATTGCGGGAATTGCTAGACAGCACAAGTTTCGCGATGGCCCAGCAAGACGTGCGTTATTACTTAAATGGTATGTTGTTTGAAGTGGCCGCTGACTATTTACGCGTTGTCGCCACCGATGGCCACCGTTTGGCAATGGAAACGCTTACTATGAGCAATCCCATCTTGGAACCACAGCAACTCATATTGCCTCGTAAGGGAATCATGGAAATGGCTCGTCTGTTGACAGATGACGCTGGAGAAATCTCCCTTACTTTTGGTCAGAATCATATTCGTGCTAGTGTCCCGGCATTTACCTTCACTTCTAAATTAGTAGACGGGAAATTCCCCGACTACAACCGAGTTCTACCCAAAGGTGGAAATAAGGTTCTTCTTGGAAACTGTCAGGAGCTGCGCCAGGCTTTTTCTCGGGCGTCGATACTCTCTAATGAAAAGTATCGCGGTGTGCGGGTTTTATTATCTAATGGTGAATTGAAAATTCTCGCTAATAATCCAGAGCAGGAGGAAGCCGAAGAGATTGTTTCTGTCGACTATGAAGGCGACTCCGTAGAGATTGGCTTCAATGTTAGTTACTTGATCGATGTTCTCTCTACTTTGAAAAGTCAGCGAGCACGAATCACGCTTTCAGACCCTAACAGCAGCGCATTGCTTGAAGCTGAAGAGGGCAGTGATGCCTTGTACGTTGTAATGCCGATGCGGCTATAGAGATCTATGCAGTAGTGACGGGTCAACTTCTGCTTGCTTGCTTATGAGTATTATAGAAAAACTCTCGGTTTCGGCGGTTCGCAACATCCACGGCTTGGAAATTTGTCCGGTTCCGACTGTCAATATTATTCACGGAGAGAATGGGTCGGGAAAGACTAGTATTCTGGAGTCTATTCATTTGCTCTCCAGCGGCAGGTCCTTCCGCACCAGTAAGCTTGAGCCGCTAATTAATAGCGATCAAGATGAGGCTGTCGTTTTCGCGAGGCTCGCTGATGGGAAAGAGATAGGTCTTAGTAAGTCTCGCAGGCAAAAACACCGTTTAAGACTTCATTCGGAAAGTCAAAGTAACTGGGAAAACGTCGCCCGGGAGTTGCCTTGTCAAATACTCGACTCGAATTCTTTCCTTTTGCTGGAAGGAGGGCCTAAATCGAGAAGGCAGTTTCTCGACTGGGGTGTGTTCCACGTGGAACATGGGTTTGTTGAGAGCTGGCGACGCACTAAAAAATCTATCGCCAATAGAAACCTCCTGTTAAAGCAGCGCTCTCCAGACCTTAGTCAAATTGCTGCTTGGGACTTTGAGCTCTGTTTGGCGGCGAGGGAAGTACACAGAGCTAGGGAGCAGTATTTTCAAGAGTTTCTCCCCTTGTTTCTGGAACTTTATCAAAGGATCAGTGGAGGTGATGTGGATTCGCTCCAGATTCAGTATGAGAGTGGCTGGGCTGCTGGTAGAGAGCTTGAAGATATCTTGGTAGAGAACCGGGCTATTGATGCTCGGTACGGAACGACACAAAGCGGGCCACATAGGGCGGACCTTACTTTTAGGCTCGGTCGCAATAAGGCAGTTGATATATTGTCTAGAGGCCAACAAAAAGTTCTGGTGAGTACTATGAAGATCGCGCAAGGTTTGTTGCTGAGCCAGGCGCTCGGCAGCAACTGTATTTTTCTAGTGGACGATCTTCCTTCTGAACTTGATCATGACAACAGAGCTGCCATTCTTTCGCAGCTCGTTAGTATGGGAGGGCAGGTTTTCGTTACCTGTGTTGAGATTGCAGGTATCTTAGATAGCCTCCCTGGGCAGCCCAAACTGGCAACGTTCCACGTGGAACGTGGTACAATAACAGCCTGATTTTTAGTCAAATTATCCGATATCAAGGGGGGAGGCAGCCGATAGCGCCTGCTAACAACGCCCTGGAGTAGAAGTATGAGTGAAGAGCCCAACAGCGAGTATAATTCAGATAGTATCAAAGTCTTAAAAGGACTGGATGCCGTTCGAAAAAGGCCTGGAATGTATATCGGGGATACCGATGATGGAACCGGCTTGCACCATATGGTGTTTGAGTTAGTTGATAACTCTGTGGATGAGGCGCTGGCAGGTCACTGCGACGAAGTCCAGGTGATCATTCATATCGGTGAAACGGTCACCGTGTCTGACAATGGCCGTGGAATACCAACGGAAATGCATGCCGAAGGAGTCTCTGCGGCAGAAGTGATCATGACTGTTCTACACGCAGGCGGTAAATTTGACGACAGCAGTTACAAGGTTTCCGGAGGACTCCATGGTGTGGGAGTCTCGGTGGTAAATGCGTTGTCTGAAGAATTGAAATTGACTATCCGACGTGATGGGAAGGTCCATGAGCAAGATTATGCGCACGGCGTTCCACTTTCTTCGCTTGCCGTGGTCGGCGAAACTAGCGCCACTGGCACAGAGTGTCATTTTAAACCCTCTACCGACACGTTCTCGAATGTTGAATTTCACTATGACATTTTGGCTAAGAAGCTACGTGAGTTAGCGTTCCTTAACGCCGGCGTAGCTATTCGGCTTACGGACGAACGCACAGGCAAACAAGATTTATACAAATACGAGGGCGGTCTTAGGGCTTTCGTTGATTATCTGAACAAGAATAAGGTTGCTGTAAACAAGGCATTTTACTTTAGTTCTGAGCGAAAAGAAGACGGTATTACGGTCGAAGTTGCGCTGCAGTGGAACGACTCCTATCAGGAAAACATATTCCCTTATACAAATAATATTCCCCAAAGAGACGGAGGAACCCACCTCGCCGGCTTTAGGGGCGCACTAACACGGGTACTGAAAGGATATATTGACAAGGAATTGGCAAGCAGAAAAGGAAAGGAAGTTGTCACATCTGGAGACGATGCACGAGAAGGTTTAACAGCCATTATTTCGGTGAAG
>CALKDE010000051.1 GCA_938082955.1 uncultured Pseudomonadales bacterium | reverse complement strand
CATGTTTTCGGCAATCGATGCCTGCATAAGCTGCCTTATGACTTCTGTGTCAATTTGTTGCGCGATACGATGAGTAAATGTGACCTGAGGTAAATCTTGCGGGTCAGTCATGTTTTTGTCCGATGTATTTATTGGGGTCAGAGTAAATATCCAGTAGTTTTACTGTCCGCTATCGGCCGAAACGGGCGGTGTAAAGCGCGGACTGCCCCCTTTCTAAACGTTGATCATCATATAACTCAAGGGCACAGGACATGAATAGGCGGTAGTACAGCTATGTTCTTAGTCGCCTTAGTAGCCCTTGGCATGCTATTCACCCTATGGGGCATACTTGCTCGAAACTGCGGCTTGAGCATGCCAGCGCTAGCTGGAAAGGTCTTCAGTTATATTAGACGGGTTGAACTCACAGCCAGAAGCGGACACACAATATTGGAGTTCCTATACCGTCACAAAAATCATGAAGCAGCAGTAGTACCGCTACTACCATATTTCGATTTTTCCAAAATCAGCAAAATTATCGGCAGCATTGGCAAAAACAGCCTGTACTCGTTAGGCCTGCCGACAATAAACACGGTCAGGAGATATCCTGCGAGTAGTAGTATGAACTTCTGTTCTTGGTATAGATGAATCATGAACTCTCGAATACTGCTCCAGTAATAAATAGCACATCCCGACAATAAATAGGTCATAGGATTATTAAGGAAATGGACCAAAGAGATATTGTCAGACACCATAATGAGGTCGCTGTAATATTGCGCATTGGGGAATATTTTAGTGCTTAGTAGCAATTGGCACATAAGAGGAATTGCTACAGTTATACACTTTTCCCAAATTCCTAGTAACATATATACCGAGCAAACCAAGCCTACAAGTAATGCTATATCTGCTCTTGTAAAACTAAATAGTACCAACATTGCGTAAAAGCCTAGTTTGACGCGTACTAGAGGGCTAGAGTGACTAAAAAAGAATATAGAAATACTCGACATTAAAAGTATAAATGCAGCGATTGAGCGCACACCATCAAACATTAGAAAAGGGTATATCAGTAGTAATAGGGATATATGACCATTCGTAACACGCGATGATACCCCCTCCTCTTAGAAATAAAGCAAAGCCAAAAAGGCTTAGTGCTTCAAATAGTAGAATTGAATATTTCCAGCTTTCACCAAACCACGGACTTAATGATTCCTTCATACCAGCTAGCACTAGATAGGGAAATATCCTGTATTGATCCGGAGCACGACCAGTACCATTGATTATCGCATCCAATCCATCCCCAATCACTTTTTCAAAACCTTCTAGATGTAGCCTATACGAAGCAAAAGCTGCGAATACTGATAGCAAGCAATACAGGCTGTAGGTTCGGTACATTTTGTCATTCATCTTCAGAGTGTAACCGGTTAAATGGTGCTTTACTAAGACCATACTCACTCATATTTTTCAATTATATGCGCGGATTTTTGGAGCAACAACCAGCTAAAAGGAACTTGGTGCCATATGCCCGCTTAATCTCGAAAGCAGGCTTCGAACAAAGTTCGAAAACCATCTGCTAGCGACCGATATCCTTATTCTAAATTGCGATTATAAACTGGGATTCGTTAGATGCTGAGCCAATACGCTCATTACAGTGTTCACTATATTGAACATCTTCTGCTTGCTGGGATTGATCCTGGACAGCACACGAATGCCTTGCACGCTGTGCTGCAAAAACTGGGCTAGCGCCTTTGTGTCGGTTCTCTGCTTGAGTTCGCCAATTTTAACCGCTCGATCTAGCTGCTTTTTAAAAAATTTCTCATTATCAATGTGAACAGTCTCGATAAATTCGGCAATCTTGCCATCCTGCAATTGCTCGATGGTAGCATTGGTAATCATACAGCCGTTTACCCGTGTTTTATCTGTCGCCCGCACGGCAATAGCATTCCAGTAGGCTTTGAAACCATGAATCGGGGATGCATCCTTCTCGATTAATGCGAACAAGAACTGGGAGTGCTCTCGATAACGCTGCAATGTCTGTATATACAATTCTCTCTTATTACCAAAAGTATTAAACAAAGAGCCTTCTGACAGCCCTGCACTTTTCGCCAATTGCTTGGTTGTCGTCGCCTTAAAGCCCTGCTGCCAGAATACATTGAGCATCTGATCCAAGGCTTCATCTACATCGAAGTGTAATATGTCGGGCATAACTCCCTTCTTGGGTCTTGAGCCACGTACAGTATTTAGCGTGGTTATTGAGCAAAATTATACAAATTGTAGCAACATGTTGACTTTCTTTGAGTGAACACTTTAAGATTAAAATAGCTCGCTTACAAGCAGTAATACAATTACCAATAGAAATAATTCCCCGTTGTAACAATAAATTGAATGAGAGGACGGTTGAACATGTTAGTCATGCGCCATGCTAAGAGCTGCTTACTGGTAGTATCCTCTACAATCCTCATCTGCGTTACGAATATGGCCCACGCACAGGAATCTGCAGACGGCGACTCCACAATCACCTTCCCTGCATCTTACTTCGCGCAATTTAATCCAACTACGATTAATGACATGCTGGATCGCGTACCGGGGATAGAGCTAATTCGTGCTGGCAGCGGCACCCTAGCAAGTGATGGTGATCGTGGACTGGGCTCTGAATCACCAATCTTAATTGATGGTAAGCGTCTCGCTGGCAAGGCGAATGAGGCGGACAGCCAATTGGCGAGAATCTCCGCCGACGAAGTCGACTACATCGAAATAATACGCGGCACCTCCAGTGATTTAGACGTGCAGAACTCAGGCCAGATCGTCAATATCGTCTTACTCGAGTCCCAATCTCGCTCCACTATC
>CALKDE010000050.1 GCA_938082955.1 uncultured Pseudomonadales bacterium | reverse complement strand
GGCGAACCGCTAACAAGTGTTATAGCGCCATCTGCGGCAAGATAAGTAGCACCAGTTCTAACAACCTTGGCATAACCCCAGAGCTTATCGTAGGCAGCCTTGAACTGATCTTCAGTTTGCTCGAGGAAAGGCTTAAGAGTTCGCTCTCCGCCCACTGCTGCTGAAACTAGATGATCGATAGTACCTACTTCTTTGAATATGGCCTCGAGGCTGGCCGCATCGTGTGTATCTGCCTGCCGCACTTCGAAGCTACCATTGGCGACCTGCTTGGCTGACTCGATATGTTCTTCCGAGCGTCCTGCTGCCCAAACTTTCGCACCTGCTGCGGCAGCTGCCTGCGCGGCTGCAAGTCCAATACCTGCTGTACCACCGATAATTACTACATTCTTGCCAGTTAAGTTATTGCTAGTCATTTCTTTTTCTCTCCAATGCCTGTGCTAGTTATTCTTCAAATTGTTCAATTCTGAGTACTCGTTAGACAGCGATTAGAAAACGCGGCCTGGATTAAGTATTCCTTGCGGATCCATCGTGTGCTTTAGCGCCTTCATGAGTGCAATCTCGGATTCGCTCTTGCTGTACGGCAGAAACTGTTTCTTCATTAAGCCGATACCGTGTTCAGCTGAAACGGCACCATGCAACTCCTGTATTAGGCCATAGATGATTTCATCAATCTGTAGGTGAAGTCTAAGTGTATCTTCTCCCACATGAATAACGATATGTACATTGCCATCGCCAATGTGTCCGAACAGGCCCAGTATCGCATCGGGCCATTCAGCGCGTAGCCGGACCTCAACCTCCTCGCCGAAGTAACCCATGTCGTCAACGTTTAGACTCACGTCGTAGGTATGCATGTAACCGACACCTGGATAGATCTCTGCCGCTGCATCGCGCACGGTCCACAGATTCTTAATCTTCGTGTCAGAGTCAGCTACGATGACCTCATCGATTAGTTTTCCCTCACTCACCTGTGACAAGACCTCAAGAAAAAGGTCGCTATCCTTCTCGGCGTGCGAACCCATACTTTCTATTAACACATAGAAGCCATAGTGATCATCCATCGGCACAGTGGCATGAGGGACGTGCTGATCAATAAGCTTGTAAGTGTTATTCCAGATAACTTCAAATGCACTAAGGTTTGCGCCTAGGCCCGCCTGCACGTGTACCAATAGATCCGCAACCTTCGCAAAATCGTTGACCGCGCACATCGCCACAACTTGACTGCTAGGTTTTGGAGATAGCTTGAGTACCGCGCGAGTGATAACACCCAATGTGCCTTCGCTACCGATGAACAGTTGCTTTAGGTCGTAGCCGGTATTGTTTTTTCGCAGCTTGTGCAATCCGTCGATGATCGTGCCATCAGCTAGGACCGCTTCTAGCCCTACTACTAATTCTCGCATCATCCCGTAGCGTATAACGCGATTCCCTCCAGCATTCGTGGAGAGATTGCCACCAATTGTGCAACTGCCTCTCGCGCCGAGATCTAGCGGAAATAACAAGCCGTGGGCATCGGCCTTTTCTTGAATAGTTTGTAACTCTACGCCGGCCTCTACCGTCATAGAACTAGTAAAGGGATCTACCTCTACCACTTTCTTCATACGCTCGAAACTGAGTGATATTTCTCCTTCTAGCGGCGCGGCGGCGGATACTAATCCTGTCATACCACCTTGCGGAGCAATCGGCTGACCGGCCCCGTGGCAGGCTTTAAGAATCTCAGATACCTGCTCGGTGGAATCGGGTCGCAGCAATAACACGGGAGGAATGGATCTGGCGCCCATCGCATCCTGATAGTTCTTCGACTCGATATCCGCACCCTCACGGTATCCAGCAAGACCAACGATAGCCTTCAATGACTCGATTAATAGTTCACTCTCACAAGCAGCCATAACACGCTCTCAATAGCAGGCACAAACGAGTATGAATAGTAGCACATACAGCTCGCAGCGCGCCCAGCAGCCACTGTTAAAGGATTGAGTTCGGCAGCGCTAAATAATGCTGTTAGAATCGAATACTGACGAGGTCTCAGACTCATCGCATTTCAATTCTTGCACTGCGCCAAGGCAAGTTCTTACAGCAAAGGGTTAAATCATGAAGAATTTTCTATTGGCAGCGATTGCCGCAGTGGCAATAACTAGCTGTACATGGGTACAACTTACAGCCGAGGGTGAAAATGTCAGTCTTGTCGGTGTCGATCGCATCGGCAATTGTGAACGCGTCGGGCGCGCCACTTCAAAGACCTTGGGCTCGATTGTTACCGTTGAACGTGGCGGCGGACGCCTGCAGGAAGAACTGCTAGTTCTGGCCCGAAATGAGGCAGGACGCATGGGTGGAAACACCGTTGTGCCCGAATCCCTCATTGATAACGGGCAGCAAGATTTTGGTGTCTATAACTGCCCGAGATAGCACAGAAACTGACCCTCAGCTAGATTAGCCCTCGCTCAGAGGGCTCTATTTTCCATTGCAAAATAAATTAGCACTTGGCCTTGTTCAGATATTTGGATATGTTTCGAAGCCATATCAGACCCGGTCCGTCGCAAGATTCTCGACCTTCTCAAGAAGGGTGAGATGTCGGCCTTGTGTTGCTGATCTCACCTGTGGGAATGATGGTGAACCTGGGCAATGCTGATATTTTTCTTCAGTATTTCGCCATTGGAATGGCCTGCTTCCTCATCATTTCAGCTAATGTGATTGGCAAGACTGAGAGAGATTTCATTCTTGGCATTCGCATACCATGAACCGTAGTGTCTATTAAAACCTGGCGCGCCACCCATCGCTTGGCCGGAAGATTGATGGTCATATTCGGCCTGTTGCTTCTAGCTCTTAGTTTCTACTGGCCTTCTGTGTTGTTAAATCTAACCCTAGGATTAAGCTGGCTACCAATGGCTGACGTCCAATCATTCGTCTTATACCCCAAAAATGAGAGGAATCGCGAAAATAAAGAGGGGGTCAGCTAGAGAAATTCACCAAACTGAGCGATACTATTCACCGAGAAATTGCCACTTTGAATGAACCAGATTCAAGTTCTAACCGACCTATTTACTAGTCCAGTTATCAGTTCAGTTATCAGTCAAGGCTAAGACCACTGCAAGCGATTCAAAGAAGACTAGCGGCGAGTCCGCCGCATAGTGAAATTCTGATTTTACGTGTACACATACTCTATCTTGGGTTCTAACCATGGAAAAAACTCTACTTTCTCTCACCGATGCATTCGCTCAGGCGCCTTACAAGGTACTGAAGTACAAGAGTTTTGTACTTGCCGGCTTGATTGTTATGACTTCCATCATGGTCTACGGTATTTATACCCGCACCTCATTGGACATGACGATTGACAGTTTTCTGAATGACGCTGATCCTGCCACAATTGCACTCGATGAATTTCGCGAACAGTTCGGCAGCGACGAATCCGTATTCCTCGTCTACCGAGCGAAAGATGGAAACGTGTTCTCCAGAGAATCAATGGAAGCTGCACAGCAGCTAACCGACGATCTACGCAACTGGCAGTCGCTGGATCGCAGTCAGTATCCCGAGTCAATAAACGGCATTACCCTCGAGTGGGAAGAGCTAAATCATATCCGGCGTGTACGGTCTATCGCCAATCTTCGCTATCAGCAAAGCGTTGGAGATAGCCTGCTTTCAAATCGCTTGGTGCCGAGTTCGCTGCCCATCGAGAATGAAGAGCTAGGACAGATACGCGGCAACGCCCTCTCCCAAGAAGACTATCTACTTGCCTTCTATTCTGAGGATACCCAGTACGGCGCCATACTTATTCAGACAGACTTCGGCACGAAGCCTGTAGAAGGCTTTGTGTCGGCGGTCGATGGCGCCAACGTATCGCTAGATGACAGCTTCGGCGCCTTCGGCGGCGATGAGACCTTTGATCTGGAATTCAATGAAGACATACAAGTGCAGGAAATTGAATTCGAGGCGGTCGACATGCTTGGCTACACCGCTTTCCATGTTATGTCCAAGGCGATCTACGAGAAGTACGAAACACAGTTCGAATTCTTTCCAGTCGGCACACCTCCGCTCATGGAGTTCATGCTCGAGATGCTCGACGAGATGGTGGTCCTTGGTATAATTCTGGTACTGATTTTTACACTCCTGCTATGGATACTGTTTCGCTCGTTCAGTGCAGTGATCTGGCCACTCGTTACAATCCTACTAAGCATAGCTTGGGCATGGGGAATACCTGCCTGGGCGGGTGTCGTCTTGACGACGATGATCTCACTCACGATCATGTTGATCTTCGCCGTGGGCATCGCCGATTGTGTCCACGTAATGAGCGCCTATTTTACGTTCCGCCGCGAGGGCGAAGAACATTATATAGCCCTCTCCCATGCCTATCGTAAAACTGGCTTAGCCATATTAGTCACTACCGTTACCACCATGTGTGGTGTTTTGGCCTTAGGGACATCCGACCTCGCGATGATTCAAGTATTCGGATGGACATCTGCCGTGGGCGTATTTCTCGCGTTCTTCTTTACTATCGTTCTTCTACCGATACTGCTCGACCTGTGGCACCCAGGAGACCCTGACGCGGACGCAAGCTTTGCAGACAAGTTGGGCAAGCGTTGGCATAGCCTATCGATGCCTACGAAGCTAAGCATAGCCGTGGTCTACTTCGCCGCGGTCTTTGCGTTTATAGGGCTAGCTGTTGGTAGCTACATAGCCTTGGTGACCATGCTTACCTACGTTGTCGTCAACTGGCAGAAGCCGATCCTCGATGCCGTGCCAGCAATCACTGCCCGCTATCCCTATCTCATCATGGCCATCTTCGGTGGCATCTTTGTTACCTGCCTTTACGGCATGAGCCAGATCCGTATCGACAGCAACATGGCAGAACTCACACGGGAAGACTCCATCATTCAGCGTGCCTATGCCGTGGTGGATGAGAACATGGCAGGCTCACAGAGCATGGAGATCGTCATCAACACAAACACCATCGATGGCATGATGAACCCAAGGCTATTGCAGGCGGT
>CALKDE010000049.1 GCA_938082955.1 uncultured Pseudomonadales bacterium | reverse complement strand
CAGGCCCAAGTTTTGATTTTTTCACTACTAAAAATACGCAAAAAAACAGCCGCCGTGCTGGTGGGCATCGCTTGTGGTATTGCCTGTGTATGGGTGGTGGCTACCTGGCAAAACCTCTCCATGGCGGAGATCCTCAACATGCTACTGGGTAGCATCCTGTTTCTTGGCGGTATAATGCTAGCGGCTTTGTGTCTTGTTGCCGTGTTCTCATTGCTTAGGAAATTGCTGAGTCGAATAAATAGCTCCAAATGAGCAGTCTAAACCTAAGCTACCTCTAAGGTCACGGCAGCGGCAAGTCTCGGGACATGATCAGCGCGTCTTCCCTATCACCTTTGCCGGGATAATAGTTTTTGCGTTCTCCGATCTGCACGAAACCCATTGAGCGATAAAGCGCGATCGCCCCCATATTGGAACGGCGAACCTCAAGAAAACAGATCTCAGCCTCTTGCTTTTGAGCTCGACCCAACAACAAAGTAAACAGTTTCCTGCCGTAACCATTTCGCTGATGATCCGGGTGTACGCAGAGCGTTAATAGATGACACTCGCCGATTGCCACAGACACGACAGCATGAGCGACTATCTGCTGCTTATTGGCCAAGACCCAACACTGGTAACCCGCTCTAAGGCAATCGACGATGATGCGCTTAGTCCAAGGATGATCATAAGCGGCAGCTTCATTCTGCGCGACTAGCTCGACATCGCTAGTCCGCATTGTTCGAGCAAAGAAATCGGCCTTAAGATTGGTTTCAGGGGGCATAAGTTAGTGGGCTTGGCGGACAAGTTTCAGGCAAGCTAAAAGCGAAGCGCTAGCAAGAGCTATCGATTCGCTTTTGCAGTGCCTGCAAATGCTGCCATACATCTCTCTTTAGGGTGGATACTGCCAGCATCGAGGCTAAGCTATGCGTTACCGTCATAAAGTAGCCCTTGCTGCTCTCAAAATCTCGCGCTCTGGTGCTCCCATCAAACTGTAGTAGAACCTCTTCAACTTGTCCTGCGAACACCAGCAAATTAGTAAAACCATCCGTCTCTTTCCGCATCAGCAGAAATCCTGAGATCGCTTTCGCCGCCTCAATCCTCGGTGTATTCTTCATGGAGTACCCACCCTGCAAGGGCCAGGAAAACTCTTCTACTTGCGCGTTCGATTCGAGACCACCCTGCCCTAAGGCCTTTAGAATCGCTTGCATCAATGTCTGGGATTCTTGGCTGAGTTGCCGTGAGCCCTGCTCAGGCACCTCTTCAAGGACTGCAAGTTTTTCATTAATGCGGTAATAGCGCAGTGTAAAGCGTAGACTGTTCTCTTGATTTAGGGCGGCATCAGATTCACCCTCAGTTTCCGGCACCTGGGTCGGTTGTCTGATCGACGTTACCGTTGCTTTGCGAACGGCAGGCGGTCGGGCGCGTAGCTCTTCTATCTCAGCTAGCCCATTGGCTTTTCTCTCGCTCTTCGTCAAGATCGTGGTCTTTGCCTCATTTGACTCATTCATCTCAGGAAGAAGCGAACTTACAGCTGGAAAATCGTAGTCCGGCGAAGGCTTCGCGCCAGGCAACTGTTGCCGAGGGAAATAGACCTGAATATCCATAGCCTCAAGGTAGGCCTGTCGTTTTCGTTCATTCATCGCGCGGCACACTTAAGAAAAACTCTAGGGGTAAATATACTCGTTTGCAACGGCCACAACAATACAATCACCAATACCCCTGGAGGCCAA
This sequence comes from uncultured Pseudomonadales bacterium, assembly GCA_938082955.1. Taxonomy (GTDB): domain Bacteria; phylum Pseudomonadota; class Gammaproteobacteria; order Pseudomonadales; family Pseudohongiellaceae; genus UBA9145. The sequence continues at coordinate 5,401 of CALKDE010000049.1, read as the reverse complement.
TCGAAGAATACCCCTAATAATTGAAGTAGAGGCCTATTCGTGATTGAATCCGCGTTCGTTGTAATCGAGGTAACCCCATGAAAGCGATAGTTTGTAAGACCTACGGCCCCCCTGAAAATCTTGCATTAGAAGAGATTGATGATCCTGTTGCCGCAGAGAATGAGGCAGTCGTTCAGATTTACTCTGCATCACTGAATTTTCCAGATGGATTGCAAATTCAGGGGAAATACCAATTTCAACCACCAATGCCATTCACACCGGGCTCAGAAGTTGGCGGAATAATCACCTGTGTTGGTGCGGGTATTCAAGACTTCGCTGTTGGCGATAGAGTCATGGCCACGCCCGGTATCGGCGGATTAGCTGAACAGGTCGCCGTCAAGGCCGATGGCCTTCGCAAAATCCCAGACAGCATGGATTTCAAGACTGCTGCTGGCTTCGCGATGATTTACACAACGTCTTACTACGCCCTGAAGCAACGCGCACAGCTGCAGCCAGGTGAAACCCTGCTCGTTCTCGGAGCCAGTGGTGGTGTCGGCCTAGCCGCCGTTGAACTGGGCAAGCTCATGGGCGCCAAAGTGATAGCTGCTGCCAGCTCCGATGAAAAACTTGAATTCGTCAATCGATTAAACCCCGATGCATTACTCAACTATGCCGATGGCGAACTCAAAGAGAGAGTAAAAGAACTCACCGCAGGCGCGGGTGCCGATGTGATCTACGATCCCGTAGGCGGCGACCTTTTCGATCAAAGCTGCCGGTGCATAAATTGGAATGGAAGGCTTCTAGTCGTGGGTTTCGCCAGCGGACGAATTCCACAGTACAAGGCGAACCTAGCCCTACTCAAAGGATCATCCATGGTCGGCGTATTCCTCGGGCGCTTCAGAAAAGAAGAACCTGCAGAATACGAGAAGAACTTCGCCGAGTTGCTGGAAATGTACGACGCGGGAAAATTAAAGCCCATCGTCACCGAATCTTTCGCGATGACCGATTTTGTAAATGCTTTCAATGTGTTTACCGAGCGCAAAGTCATGGGCAAAGTGACGCTGGAGATAAACAAAGAGTGACAATTCAAGCCAACAAACTGTCCGAACAACAAATAAGCAATGACCTGAGCCAGCTAAAAAGTATTGCCGCCGCACACATGGCCCCAGGCAAACCACTCGAAGTTGAAACCGTCACCATCGATGGCCTGGATTTGAGTGTTTTCGCTCATGCTCCAACGAACCTCGGCGAACTCTATAAGCTTGGGTTGGAAGCTGGCGATCAGACCTTTTTGGTGTACCAGCAAGAGCGCTTTAGTTTTGCCGAGAGTTTGGATCTCGCTCTGCGCATGGCGCGTGTACTCAAAGAAAAATACGAGATTCAACTGGGTGATCGTGTCGCCATTTGTGCACGCAACTCCCCAGAGTGGTGCATCGCGTATATGGCCATCACACTAGTGGGCGCAATTGCGGTACCCATGAACTCCTGGTGGAAGGGCCCTGAATTAAAGTACGGTCTTAGCGACAGCGACAGCAAACTAATTTTTCTAGACCCGGCACGACTAGACTTAATACAGCCAATTTTAGATAGCCTCCATGTGCAAATCGTGATGTTCAAGCCCGAGGCCGAATCTGCATTCCCTGAATTTTATGAGCTGGCCCGCTCCGTCGAACCGCTTTCTCAAGATGAACTGAATGAGATAGAGATATCCCCCGAAGACAAAGCCTCGATCATGTATACCTCAGGCTCTACAGGCATGCCCAAGGGCGTACTTTCTACCCACCGAAATATAATCAACGCCCTGTACACCTGGAAGTTCGTCAAAGAGATCACCGAGATCCTCAGACCTGAGTTAGTAGAAGAGAAGCCAGAATTTCCACCCGCTCTGCTCGCGAATGTGCCGCTATTTCATGTGACCGGAAGCCACGCACAATTTTTGGCCAGCTTCATCTACTCGCGCAGGTTTGTGATGATGTACAAATGGGATGCCGAGGCCGCATTAAAATTGATAGAGGAAGAGAGAATATCAGTATTTCACGGAGTGCCCACGATGGCATGGGAAATCATGCAATCGCCAAACTTCGAAAAAACAGACCTCAGTAGCTTGCGTGGTGTACAAAGCGGTGGTGCTTCTCGTCCGCCTGAACACCTCAATATGATCATGCAAAAATTTCCCGATGCAGCGATTCCCGGACTTGGCTATGGACTGACAGAGACCAATGCTATCGGAGCAATAATATCCGGCAAGTTCTACGCCAGCAGACCTAATAGCACAGGGCGACCTACCCCTCCGGTAACGAGTGTAAAGATCGTCGATGCCGAAGGTAACACTCTGGAAGATGGAGGAGTTGGCGAGATTTGCATCAAGGGTGCGACGGTCATGAAGGGCTACTGGAATAACCCAGAGGCCACCGCGGAAGTAATTAAAGACGGTTGGTTTTACAGCGGCGATATCGGCATGCTAGATAACCTGGGTTTTCTCATTATCCTAGATCGAGCCAAAGACATTGTTATTCGTGGTGGCGAAAACATAGGCTGCGCCGAAGTCGAATATGCAATCAGCGAACATCCTCAGGTGAGTGAAGTTTCTGTCTATGGCATACCCGAGGAACGTTTGGGCGAAATGCTCTGCTGCTCAATCATGCTACAGGCGGACAGCGAACTTAACTCTGAGCAGTTGACCAGCTTTCTGAGCTCACGAATAGCCGGTTTCAAGATACCAGAACGATTCTTTTTCCAGTACGAGCAACTACCGCGCATAGCAACTGGCAAGATAGCAAAGAAGGAACTCCGCAAAAAAACCATGGATTTTCTCGGTGTCGAGCCCTGATATTATTTTTTTATAGATTAAGAATTAGTGAGAAATTATTTGTCTTTTTGCTGAAGATTCGCACCTGATCAAACGATAGATTTACCTAGGCGCTTTAGCTCCCTGTTGAAACCGGTTTAGTGACACAGTGAGGATCGCCATGAAAGAGCTCAAGTGGATGATTCAACCGGCAGCTTGAAAGCGTACTTTGATGCGACTGTAAGACTGCCTGACGACGAGGCAAACGACGCACCCGTAAAGGCTGTCTTGCCGAAGACTCATTTTACCGATCATGAATTTGAATACGACAGTCTAGGCGGCCTGCTCGATAAGTTGAACTAGACTCGAGCGTCGTCAAAAATCGTCTGCAGCCGGCTTTCTTGGCTCTGCTGACTACCGCAGCTCCAGTCAAATTCCATAATATTCATGGCATTTGGCGTCACTAAAATTCCTCAAAAAACCACTATCCACTCACTATCATAGTTAGTATGATTGAGCGCTCGTGGGATCAGAATTATTACAAAATGACTTATTGTGTAGCAATATCAGTGGATGCGGGCGTGGTTTTTTGCTCCGATTCACTCACCAACGCCGGCATCGATCAGGTGTCTACCTACAGCAAAATGTTCCACTTCGGCATCGACGGTGAACGACAAATCGTCATCCTCTGCGCCGGAAATTTAGCTACAAGCCAGGCCACTATCGCCACAATCAAGTCTGATATCAAAAAAGAGGCTGATGTAAATCTTCTAAACATAGAAACTCTAGAAGAGGCTGCCGACTACATCGGAGATATTTCCAGAGAGCAGCAAGAAAAGCGCACAATCGAAGGCAAGAAATTTGAGGCCAGTTTTATTATTGGCGGCCAGATCGGCAGTGCCAAGCATGAGACCATCCTCGTCTATCCGGAGGGGAATCACATCACTACCTCAAAGGATACACCCTATCTTCAAATAGGCGAGAGCAAGTACGGCAAGCCAATTTTGGACCGTATCCTGCAGCCCGGCCTCGATCTCGAGACCTGTGCCATGTGCGCACTCGTTTCCATGGACTCAACTTTGCGCAGCAATCTCAGCGTAGGGCCACCAATTGAGATGTTGGTGTATAAAACTGACTCTCTCACGGCAACGAACCTCCACCGTTTCGAGGATGACAGCGAATTCCTTCGCGACCTCAAAAAATCTTGGGACCAACTTCTCAAGGATGCCTTCTTACGCATGCCGCCGCTGACTTGGGCAGCTAATTGGGATAGATTAGGCCGTGAACGAAACGAAGCTTCCTAAGGGAAAGCTCGGAAAGAACAAAGGGATAAGCGTCTTCCAGCCCCATACTCCTGTTCAACGAATTCAATAGCAGCGTCAACTCTCCCCACTTGCGCAGGGTTTTATCTATATCGTCAAACTGCGCAGAACTCTGCCTCACTCGATATTGATTCGCCGTCTCCAGCGTATCAATCATGTGTAAGTAATGCGCCCAGACCTCGGCCCAATCTTCCCAAGGATGCGACTGCGCATAATGACTGATCATATTCGGGTCGTAGGGTGAGATGAGGTTGTTCTCATAGTACTCACTCAGCGCCTTGCCATAATCCTGAGTGTAGTCTCCAAACAATTCCACAAACTGCCGTTCTATTTCATCGCCAACTATCAACTTCAGAAAATAGTAATGTCCGCTTTCGTGACGAAAATGGCCTAAGAGAGTTCGATAAAGCTCTCGCGTATACTGGCGCGCTATCTCGCTTTTCACACGATCCGCTTCCGCTATATTTATAGTGATCATGCCATCGAGATGACCGGTATTTACATGTCGCTCCAAAACTTCTGGGTTTGTCCTTTGATCTTCCATGAACTTGAAAGCCAACCCCATGGGATCTTTGCTCTTTCCAACCACGGGCAGATTTAAGCTAAGCAGAGAAAAGATAAGCCTGCGCTTGGCAGACTCCAGACTCTTCCACCAAGCACGGCGATTCTGATCAAGCAAATTAGGAATAGTATGGTTTAGCGCACAGCAGAGGCAGTAATCTGATTGCGGATCATTCACTAACCAATTACATACGTCATAGTCGATAGAATTTTTACAGCGGCGCAGCTTAGATTTCGATGCAGCTGCCTCGTCGGTTAATCTGCGCATCTTCATGCCGTGTGGGTCGAAACCAACACGGTAATCGCAACTAAGACATTTGGTATTCTCGAAAAAGAGCACCTGCCCACATTTACATTTAAAATTTTTCATCTATTTGTGGGGAAGAAACCAAGTATCTGCAATGCTAGTGTGTATCTTTGCAATCTCTACTTGCAAATCATCCAGATATTGAAACAAGCCAGCATCGAGCAGCTTGCTTATGTTACCTTTTTCTATAATTCGCAGAGTTTTATCAACTTGTTTAGCCGCCTTGGTATTATTTGGCAGATGCTTTAGCACTTTAGTGATTGTGGTCAGTACATGTGTCGCCGCCCGGGGAAAATCATCGTCTTGCAAAAGAAACCTGACGACGTCTTCGCCATTCACGCGGTGTTTCACATGCTGACGGTACATTTGATAGGCAGTAAGTGAGCGCAAAATATTCATCCACAATGTATTCTCATAGGGCTCATTGAATTCTGCCGGCTTTGC
>CALKDE010000048.1 GCA_938082955.1 uncultured Pseudomonadales bacterium | reverse complement strand
ATTGTTGATCTGATGTGAACCGTAGAAATCCCATCATGTGTTGCGTGCCAGGTTATAAGTCCAGCAATTAGCACAACCATTACGCCCAGCGGATAGAGAAATATGCCAATTCGATCATCAGTGGTTTCGGATTCTGGGTCTGCTAGTTTTTCCTCTACGGGACTTTCCTCTATAGGGTTTCCCGCGGACATCTTCTTGATAGGCGCTGCATTGTCGGCAGCGATTTTTGCAAGATAACGCGCCTGTGCCACCTTCATAGGGCCGTAGTCTTTTTTCATGAAGACTACGATCGGCACAGTGGCCAGCGCTAAAAATGCATAGAACTGATACGGGATAACTTTTATTAGAACCGTAAAAGATTCTTCGCTAAGCCCAATTTCGGCATAGGACTTTTCTATTAGAGACATGATGTAAGCGCCCCAACTAATAAAGGGGATGAGTATGCTAATGGGTGAAGAGGTTGTATCCAGAATATAAGCGAGTTTCTCACGACAAATTTTGAACTCGTCAAAGACTGATCGATATAACGGCCCAATAATTAAACTGTTACCGGAGTCAGTAAAAAATATTCCAAGCCCGGAAAACCATACAATCACCTGAGCCTTGGAACGGCTGGTAACAATTGAGGAGGCCTTTCGCGCAAAGGCCCTTGCTCCACCGGATACTTCTAACAGCTTAACAAAGCCGCCAATAATGAATATAACCAGAACAACTTGAATTTGAGTGCCGTTAACCACCTCTTTCAATACCTGGTTTTCGATAGCTATTTGCATGGCATGAAGTGGATTAAAGCTTGCCAATATAAGAGAACCACTGATGATTCCGCTAACCAGTGCCAGTAATACATTCTTACTGTAGAACGCCACAGCTATAGTTAGCAGCGCCGGAACAAGTGATAAAATACCGTAGTCATCCATTTATTAGTTCTTCTTATTTTGTATTGATAACTAAATTGAGCACTGACTGCAGTGTCTGAGGGTATTGAAAATTCCTATACCACCAAAACACCATCTTACATTAAAGGCGCATCAGAAACGGTTAGGCCTAAAAGGAGCCATGTCCACTATTGGGTCTGTGCCTGCTATCAAGTCTGCAACAAGCTTTCCAGTAACCGCACCCATGGTCATGCCTAAATGCTGATGCCCGAAAGCATACAGCACATTTTTGCTATTGGTCGAAAACCCTACTACCGGGAGCGAGTCTGGCAATGAGGGACGAAAGCCCATCCAGGCCGATTGCTCACGGGTATCAAGCGTTGGCAGCATTCGTTTTGCTAACGGCAACAAGCTTCGTACGCGCGAGTAGTCTGGAGCTGTCACAAGGCCGCCAAATTCAATCTGGCTGCTCAGCCTCATTCCCGTTTCCATAGGTGACAAAACAAAGGAAGATTCACCGTTTACTACGGGTGCGTTAAGCAAGTCGCGCGTCGACTCAGGCAGCATTAAGTGATAACCCCTTTCTGTATCAAGCGGCACACTATCGCCCAGCTGCTCGGCGAGTGAGCGTGACCATGCACCTGCTGCAACAATCACTTTGTCTGCTGTTATTGAACCCGCCGAACCAGATAAGCTAACTTGCTTACCTTCATGCTGGATACGCTCCACGTCGAATTGCTTGAACTGCCCACCACGGGAAACCATCAAGTCCACCATCGAATTCACCAGCTTGTGTGGATTCACTAGTCGTAAACAATCTTTCTGGTAAAAGCCAAAGTTAAAAATTGGCGCCAAGTTCGGTTCAAGATCGCTAATTTCTCTCCGACCCAACACTTCATAGCTTGTGCCCGCCTCGTCCATTAGCTTTCTCGCCTTAGCAGTATCGGCAAAGCTTGCCTCTTTCTCATACACCTTAAGCCAGCCAGCTTCTTCCACTAAGGGAGCAAGGGCTGTGTCATCTACCAACTGATGCCAAGAATCAACAGCGTGTTTTGTAAGAGCACGTAGATGAGTCGCGTTTTTACTCACCGCCACGGAGCGAGACTGCCATATAAAACGCAGTAACCAAGGAAATATTTTGTGAAAATACTCTGCTCGTATGGAAAGTGGGGATAGTGGTTGAACAGCCATTCGCATAACATCAAAAATAATGCCGGGCATCGCGGTGGGCACACAGGAACCATTGACTATCGCACCAGCATTACCGAATGATGCGCCTGCACAAGGTGCTTCACGGTCGAGCAGAGTGACTTGGTGCCCATCGGCCTGTAAAGACAAAGCGGACGCCGCGCCGATCACCCCTGCCCCAATTACAATTATCTTGCTGCTCACAGGGCCAATCCATAAATTTTCATCAAGTGTAGCTGCCTTCTAAAAATTGGGGTTAAGAATTGGGGTCACAGTAAATATCCAGTGTAGATCAGCACATGACTGGAGGGACAGGATTGATTCGTAATTTTACTGAGCTAAATTGCGCACCCCTTCGGGGCAGTCTTCGGCTGTCTGCGGCGCTTCGCTCCTTTCGAGTGGACACGTTCTTCCGGTCAAAATGCACCAAACATAAAAAAAGGGGTCCTCAATGGACCCCTTTTTTTATGTTTGGTGCACCCGACACGATTCGAACGTGTGACCCCCTAGTTCGTAGCCAGGTACTCTATCCAGCTGAGCTACGGGTGCATGTTTCTTTACCCTTCCTACATCCGCTAGACCACATTCTAGTGAGTGGCCCTACTCTGCCCAGCGCAGCTACGGGTGCATGTTTCTTTACTCTTCCTACATCCGCTAGACCACATTCTAGTGAGTGGCCCTACTCTATCCAGCGCAGCTACGGGTGCATGTTTCTTTTACTTCTCTCCTCCAACACCTTCTACTTAAGCGCTGGACTGTGAAGAGGGCGGTATTATAGCGAAATGAATGATTTTTCATAGACTTAAATGGCTCTAGTTGCCGTCTGCGTGTTTTCTCCAGTGATGAGCTGTAATACCATGGGGATTATGAGCAAAATAAATGAAATAAATGCCCCTAGCTTGGGATTGCGCGCACTTAGCTGCGCTCTTGTACTAACTCTCCCCCCCTCCTTACTTGCCGACTATGAAGACGGAGTAAATGCCGCGTTCAAGGGCGATTTTGAGACTGCCTTGCATGAATTCACCCTGGCAGCTGAAGAAGGACTGGATCTGGCACAATACAATCTCGCTATTCTGTATTTTACCGGTCAGGGTGTAGTGCAGGATGCTGCTGAGGCCTTTCGCTGGACTGAATTAGCGGCACAGCAAGGGCATGTGGCTGCACAATTTAATCTCGGCAGCCTGTATTACGCAGGTGATGGTGTAGAAGCTGACACTGACAAAGCCGTTGAGATGTTTGAGGGAGCTGCGCGAGCGGGACATGCTGCTGCCGCCCTGATACTTGCCAATATGTATGCCGATGGCGAACTCACGCCTGATGTGGAACCGGGGCTATTTGCTCAACTCTCCAGCACTCTATCTTCGCTCTTTTCGAGCGATCAGAACAATGAAGGTTTAGTGCTCGCCCATGTCTGGGCAAACGTCGCGATAGCCAATGACAGTAGTGCAGCTGACGCCCTGCGTGTGAACCTAGAAGGGCGCATGAGCGGGGAACAATTGAGTCAGGCACGCCGGCAATTTGCGCTGCAGCAGATCGAATAATCTACAGTAACTAGGTGTTATTTATTTAATTATTTCAACATCTTAATTTATATACCTGTTAATTCACCTAAACTATAAATCGCCTCTTTTCCTCACCAGCGCCATTGAGTACTCCTGCCTAACAGGCAATGAAAGCCGTGCAACTGGCCTGCTACATTGATTGTAAATTCGATTCGATAAGGAATTCACAGATGCCTGCCTTTGGCCCTAAGCACAGCAATTTACTGCTGCATTCTAGTGATTAGGCAGCCGCCTAGACTGCGCTGTATTTTGGTGCAAACGGCATGCAGCCGGCTCAAGAGGCGCTGCGTCCAGCAGACAAATTGTCTCACAGAGATTTGTTTGCGCTCACCTGCAGGGCAAGGTGCCCTTTTAGCTGTTTATCGGGCAGCTTCTTGGCGCTGCGCCTGAGCTAACTTACTGTCCCGCTGCAGCTTTTTCCTCGACTAGCTTCGCCTCGGCAGCGACCAGAAGCTCATCTAGCCAAGCGGTGTAGCCCTGTGGGTCGATAAATGGATGCGGCTGGCCTTCTGCGCGCTGCTTTAATAGCTCGTAACGCTCAAAAACATCACCTGAGGCTGCGTGATTGGGAATATTGACTTCGATGTCGCCCATTTTCTGCAGGCGCTTCACACTCGCAATGTACATCTGCGTGCGCTCTACGCCTTCGAAATTAAGCCCCACGCCGCCGAACATGAAGGCCTGAAAGGGAAAGCCATCGTCATACACGGTGAAGCGTGTTGAGGCGACACCGGTTGTATGACCGGGTGTCTTGACGAAACGCAGTCCTGTGCGACCGAGGTTCACTGTGCCGTTGTCGGTTACCACAAGATGGCGCATTGGCTTTGGGTATGCCTGATAGATGGGCTCTTCATCTACCATTGCCCAGTCTTCCTCTGTCATTAAGACCACCGCTCCAAACTCATCCTGCATACGCTTAGCACCACCAATATGATCGTAATGCGCATGAGTCACCACCACATAGCGAATAGCGTTAGGATCGAAGCCAAGCTCACGAATGCCATCGATGACGAGATCAGTTAGCTCGCCATAGAGCGTGTCAAACAGGATTAGACCCTGATCGGTTTCTAATAACCAAGCAGAGACCCATTTGGCGCCAACGTAGTAGAGATTATCGAACACCTGGAACGGTGCGACTCGCTGGAATTCTGGATCGTCGTTCTGACTAAGCTCTTGAGCGGACACGCTGTTTAGGCACAGGCTAAGAAGAAGGCTTGTAGCGAGCAGTAGTGCGTGATTTTTTGTTCTTTTTATTGCAGATCTCATAGCTAATCCTGTGGGGTGTATGCGCTTCAGTGAGGGTGTTTTATAGTCGATATTCTTGGTATTTGAAACTGCGTTTCGTTTAACTGAGCACCCGTGCACTAGGCCCTCTCAAAAGAAGCCAGAATACTGAACTGGGCCGAAGCCCAGTCACGTTGGGTACAAAAATCGCCGCTTAAATCAATAAGAGCGCGGCAAACCTAACACATGCTCTGAGACAAAATTTAGAATCATTTCTTGGGAGATAGGCGCGAGCTTCATTAGCCTTGCCTCACGCCAGTAACGCTCGACATGGTATTCCCTTGCGTACCCAAAACCACCGTGTGTCTGAATCGCCGCATCGGCCGCGAAAAATCCAGCCTCGGCTGCTAGCCATTTCGCCATATTCGCTTCAGCACCGCAGCGTTGCCCGTTATCTATTAACCAGGCAGCCTTCTTCGTCATCAAATCAGCGGCATCTAGTTTCATGCGCGCCTCTGCCAAGGGAAAGGCAATGCCTTGGTTCTTGCCGATAGGACGGTCGAAGACGACGCGCTCGTTCGCGTACTGGACGGCGCGGCGCAGTGCTGCCCTGCCTATGCCAATTGACTCGGCGGCGATAAGAATGCGTTCCGCGTTCAAGCCATCAAGCAAATAGCGAAAGCCCTCGCCTTCTTCACCTACTCTGTCTTGAATTGAAACCTTTAGATCGTCATAGACCACTTCGCAGGTTCGAACCGCGTTGCGACCTAGTTTTTCAATCGCCGAGATATGCACTTCTGGCTTTTGCAGCTCAGCCAGCAGCAGAGTCATGCCATCGGTCTTGCGCTTCACTTTGTCTTTCGGGGTCGTGCGTACCAACAGCAGCACTCGTTCAGATTCAAACGCCTTAGTCGTCCAGACCTTTCGTCCTCTCACTAGATAGTGATCGTCGTGCCTTTTTGCAAAGGTTTCGATGGAGGTTGTATCGCTGCCGGCATTCGGCTCGGTAACGCCGAAGGCAACTTGTAGCTCACCACTAGCAACGGCAGGCAGGTATTTCTCCCGCATAGCTTCGCTGCCGTGTTTTACCACTGGGTGCATGCCGAAGATCGATAGGTGAAGTGGTGTTGCGCCATTCATTGCGGCACCGGACGCGGCAACTTCCTCCAACACGATAGCCGCTTCTTGAATGCCTTTGCCTGCGCCGCCGTATTTTTCAGGCATGGCTATGCCGATCCAGCCTGCCTT
>CALKDE010000047.1 GCA_938082955.1 uncultured Pseudomonadales bacterium | reverse complement strand
ACTTTATCTGATAGCGAATCTCGGTCCGGGGCCACGCGATGGTCTCATGACAGGATTGCAGCGAGTCACTAATCTACCCGTGGCGAGGGTGCGCACAGCGATAGAGGTTGCGGTGGTGTTTTTTGGCTGGTTGTTGGGTGGAACCATAGGACTGGGGACTTTGATGTTCGCCTTTGGGATTGGGCCCGCTGTCTCTATGGGTCTTTATGTGGTTAATTATTTCTCGACAAGGTCGACTTAACTGAGCTATGGCTACCGAATTCGAGTCACAATCCACCAATCACGAACGCTGGATGCGAGAGGCGCTTAGCCTTGCGCAGCAGGCCGCTGAGGCTGATGAGGTACCGGTGGGTGCCATCGTTGTCCACAATGGTGAAATAATAGGAAGAGGCTTCAATCAGCCAATTCGCAGCTGTGACGCAACCGCGCATGCTGAAATCGTTGCCATAAGAAGCGCATCACAGTTTCGCAATAACTACCGTCTTCCAGGCACAACTGTCTATGTTACGATCGAGCCTTGCACAATGTGCTTGGGGGCAATGATTCACGCCCGTGTAGACAGGCTCGTTTTTGGTGCAACAGAACCGCGTGCCGGAGCGGTTGTGAGTCAGGGCTCCTTGCTAGAGGCCGGCCATTTTAATCACCAATTGTCATTTATCGACGGGGTGCTGGCCGAAGAATGTTCTTCGCTAATGCAGAGCTTCTTCAGGAACAGGCGAAAAGGTAATTAGCTTGCCAAACCTGGGGCCAGCTTGTATAAGAATCCCCTCGCCTACATTCAAGACAAAGTAATTTTTATGACGATCACAGCAAATGCACACAAGACAGTCCTGCTTTCAGCGCTGCTACTGACCCTAGCAGCATGTTCTGCGGGAACCCCCTACAAAGCCTATCTCGGTGATCCTAGGGAGGATATGCAACTTGCGACCGTGCAAGGAGGGAGTTTCATTCGTGTCGAGATGTTGAATCGCTACCTTGATACCATCCGCTTTATCGAGGTTGATGGCATACCCGTTACCAATAGCGATCAACACCGTTCAATCCAAATCACGCCGGGGTTTCACGATATCAAAGTCTACTTCTCTTGGGACTTGGGTAGCCAGCGTGGATTAGCGCCGGCGATGGTCGATTATTCAAAAAACAGAGAAAATATAAGCCGCACTCTTCGCTTCAACGCCCGGGCCGGTGAATCCTACTCGGTTATGGCAACTCCGGTGTTCGATGACACTCGACATAACATCACCAGCTTGTCGTATGTGGACTTTTGGGTGGAGAATGATGAGGGTACCGACATCGTTTCTAAAGAAGCAGGTCGCTATCAGCCGCAGTAATAATCGAGCGTCCTGCCTGCCGTAATAAAACCATCAAACTCCAGCACATTTTTCTGAATTCAATAGCCAAATCCATTATCATTGCCGCTTTATGATAGCGCTCTAACGTCGTCTATTCACGCCACAAATTGGGATACAATCGATGCAGGTCATGTTTGGAGCAGCCGCTCTTTCTGCTTTTAAATCTTCCAAATTACTACTCAGTCTTCAGGCCAAACTCCCCCAGGTTAACGCGTTTAGCGCACAGTTCGTTCACTTGCTAGACTGCACAGAGAAATTGAGCAGCTCCGATTCTGAAGTGCTGCGCGCGCTACTGCATTATGGCGCCGGTTTGAGTTCAGACAGTACCGTTGCCGATCCCGCGTTGCTATTAACTCGAGTGGTAGTGCCAAGGCCAGGCACGATTTCGCCTTGGTCTAGCAAGGCTAGCGATATCTTGCATAACTGTGGCTTGGTTAGGGTGGATAGAATTGAGCGCGGTACCGTATTCACCGTTACCGTTGATCGCCCCCTGAGTGGGTCCGAAGTGGCAGTGCTCGATGACCTGCTCCATGACCGTATGACCCAGGCAATACTTGAGGATGTCGAGCAGGCCAGTTGCCTGTTTCGGCACGCGCAGCCGCAACCGCATTCTTCTATAGATGCACTGGGCAGGGGTAGAGATGCGCTCATCGATGCGAATACCGAACTGGGACTGGCGCTCGCTGACGATGAGATCGATTATTTACAGCAGCAGTTTACAGATCTAGGCCGTAATCCAAATGACATAGAGCTGATGATGTTCGCTCAGGCTAACTCAGAGCACTGCCGGCACAAGATCTTCAATGCCAATTGGACTATCGATGGCCAGCGGCAAGCGCATTCCCTGTTCGATATGATTCGCAATACTCACAAACAGTCGCCCGAGGGCGTGTTGTCTGCCTACTCTGACAATTCAGCGGTGATGAAAGGTCACCACAGCGCGCGCTTCTTTCCAGACCCTGATTCCAAACAGTACGGCTTTGTTGAAGAGCCCGTGCATATTTTGATGAAGGTGGAAACACACAATCACCCGACGGCGATAGCCCCTTTCCCCGGTGCATCAACCGGTTCCGGTGGAGAGATCCGTGATGAGGGCGCTACCGGTACCGGATCCAAGCCGAAGGCAGGACTTTCTGGCTTTAGTGTTTCCAATTTAAAGATCCCAGGTTTCTCGCAGCCCTGGGAAGAAGAGTTAGGTAAGCCCGCCCATATTGCCTCGGCGCTGGACATTATGCTTGAAGGACCGATAGGCGGAGCCACATTTAACAACGAATACGGTCGTCCTGCTCTGTGCGGGTATTTTCGTAGCTTCGAGCAGATTGTCACGAATGAGGCTGGCGACAGTGAGGTGCGTGGATACCACAAGCCCATCATGATCGCCGGCGGTATCGGCAACATTCGTGAGCCGCACGTGCTGAAGAGTGAAATTTCCGTAGGTTCTCAATTAATTGTACTAGGCGGGCCAGCTATGCTGATCGGTCTCGGCGGTGGAGCTGCTTCGTCGATGGCATCGGGTTCGGGCAATGAAGATCTAGATTTTGCATCGGTGCAACGAGAGAACGCAGAGATGGAGAGGCGCTGCCAGGAGGTCATCGACCAATGCTGGCAACTAGGAGACGACAACCCAATCGCATTCATTCACGACGTGGGTGCCGGTGGTCTTTCCAATGCGCTGCCGGAACTCGTCAAAGACGGTGGGCGGGGCGGCGTATTTAATCTGCGCGATATTCCCAATGCCGAAAGCCAGATGTCTCCCTTGGAGATCTGGTGTAACGAGGCGCAGGAGCGCTATGTCCTAGCAGTTGATCCTGAGCATCTGCCTGGGTTCACTGCTATTTGCCAACGTGAACGTTGCCCGTTCGCCGTAGTTGGCGAGACTATTGCAGAAGAGCATATTCGCCTCGATGATTCGCACTTTTCCAATAGCCCAATCGATTTACCGATGGAACTCCTCTTCGGTAAGCCACCGAAGATGCACCGTGAGGTGAAGTCAGCTCAGCTGCCCAAGACATCGTTTGATGCTAGCGATCTAGATTTAGACGAGTCCATAAAGAGAGTGTTAGCTCTGCCTGCAGTAGCGAGTAAGAATTTTCTAATTACGATAGGTGATCGCACTATTACCGGGCTAGTTCATCGTGATCAGATGGTCGGTCCTTGGCAGGTCCCCGTAGCCGATGCGGCGGTGACAGCTACAGCGTATTGCCATTATACCGGCGAGGCCATGGCGATAGGTGAGCGTGCCCCTATCGCCTTATTCGATGCGGCGGCATCCGGTCGTATGGCGATCGCTGAATCGCTTACAAATATAGTGTCTGCCTCCATCGAAAAAATTGGTGATATTAAGTTGTCGGCAAACTGGATGGTAGCGGCTGGTCATGGCAGCGAAGATCAGAAGTTATTCGAAACCGTAA
>CALKDE010000046.1 GCA_938082955.1 uncultured Pseudomonadales bacterium | reverse complement strand
CCCATTTCCATGGCCAGCTTCAACTTCGTGCCGACGCCGTCTGTTGCCGAAACCAGCACAGGTTGTTTATACCCGCTGGGAATCTCGCACATAGCACCGAAGCCACCTAGCTCGGAGAGAACTTCAGGGCGATTTGTCTTGCGTGTAACAGCCTTAATTTCATCGACTAAGGCGTTGCCAGCATCAATATCGACGCCTGCATCACGGTAGCTTAAAGAGGGAGTAGAGCTTGAGGCGGGCTTGTTGTTTTCAGCGCCAGATGTCATCGCAGTTTTCCTTTAGATCGGGATTGGATTTGGCCCGCTTATTGAGTCGCGCATTTTATCAAGATGCTGCGCTCGCGTCAGTGACTAAATGCCCTTGTGTGGTTTGCTCATCAGGTAAATCGCTAGGTGAGCAGACAGCTAGACCGATAGCTAGGCGAATAGCTAGAAGGATAGGTAGAGGATAGGTAGAGGATAGGTAGAGGAATAGCTAGCCAAACAGGCAGGCCCACAGACAAAGAACCACGCTGGAATTAACCCTTGCGGGGTGATTTACAGTATTATTCCGCCCATGATCGCGCAACTAAAACAAATCGTCCGGTATTCCCTCATGCTGCTTACGCTGCCGCTTATTTCATGGCAGCCCAGCTTAGCGCTGCAGGTCAGTGGGCTGTACAGCCAGCAAATCCCAGTTACGAATGATGGCGAGGCCGAGCGCAATAGGGCTTTTAAGGAAGCGTTGGCAGCTGTAGTTGTGAAAGTCAGCGGAGACCCACGCTGGTTGGAGAACCCAGCCATCGAGAGGGCAATCGCTCAGGCGCAGAATTACGTTGAGGCCACGAGTTATATCAGCGAATCGATTCAGCTGCCTCTAGAAGACAATACGGCGTCTGCGGATACCGATGAAGAACAGTTCTATACGGCTGAACAGCGCATCATTTCTGTAAACTTTGCAGCGGCACTTATCGATGAGTTGTTAGAGGATGCGGATATCCCTGTCTGGGACGGCAATAGACCTAGCGTATTGGTCTGGATGGTGTTGCAAAGCTCTGCCGGCGACCGCGAGTTTTTGACCGCTGATAGCAATCCGGAAATTGTTAGGGTGATGCAAGATTTTGCCGCAGCGCGCGGATTGCCCATCATCTTTCCTGTTCTAGATTTCGAGGATAGGAGAACGCTGACTGAAAATGTCGTTTGGAACCTCGATGAAGCCGCCATTTCTATTGCGAGCGAGCGCTATGGCGCGGATAGTATATTAGCGGGCCGTCTGCATTTTACCGCTAGTGACGAATTAGTCGGTCTTTGGCAATTCCAGTTTCAGGAAGAGGCCGACGTATTCGATGGCTTCGATAGCGAACTACAATCCTATTTATATGATCCCTTAAATCGAATTACCACGCGGCTCGCTGGCTATTTCGCGATCCTTCCCGAGTCAATCGACGGCGGGTCGATTCGCCTTCGAATCGATGGTATCAAGAACCTGAATGCCTATTCCTCGCTTCTCAGCTACGTTGAAAATCTTGGTTTAGTAGCCACAGTGACCACAGCAGAGGTAGACGGAGAGCGGATCGAATTGCAACTAAGCTTGGTGGGCGACACGCGGCAGCTGTATGAACAGATCGCACTGGATCGTGACCTGTTGCCAATTAACAACACTGTAGAAGACAGCTCTCTGGCCACGTTGTTGCATTACCGCTGGACGCGCTAGCATGCCAAGCTCTGCTTCTCATTCTAGTCCTGATCAGCTAACGCTAGGCGTTGGTCTGGATGACGATGCACAATTCAAAAATTTCTTCGTAAGCGAGGTCAATCAACCTCTTGTGAGCGCTCTCGCCGCGGGTGGGGAAGAACCCTTTTTCTATATCTGGGGCAATGGTTCACCCGGACTCAGTCATTTACTGCAGGCGTCTTGTAACAAAACTACCGCCGAGGGGCGCGCAGCGATCTATGTGCCGCTAGCTGATCGTTCTCAATTTGCGCCACAGATTCTAGAGGGTGCAGAGTCTCTGTCTTTGGTATGTATAGATGACATCGAGAATATTGCTGGCGAAGTTGAGTGGGAAGCAGCGCTGTTTACTGCGTTCAACGCAATTCGACAGACCGGTACTCAACTCATCGTTGCGGGTCACATGGCCGCTGCACAACTCAAAATTCAACTGCCCGATTTACATTCGCGCCTGCAATCAGGCTTGTTATTTCAACTGAGTGAGTTGAGCGATGAAGATAAATTGCTAGCTCTGCAGCTGCGTGCAAGGCAGCGAGGGTTGGACCTGCCCGATGCGGTAGGGGAGTTTATTCTCCTGCGTGCGGATCGAAACCTATCGGCTTTGATGCAGATATTGGATGAGCTGGATCATAGTTCGATGCAGCAGCAACGTAAGCTGACCGTGCCGCTGGTGAAGTCTACGCTTGGCTGGTAGCGCGGGCTGGACTTTACTAACGCCCAGGAATGCTAGAAGCGCTAGAGAGAAACTTGATAGTGATCGCGATATTGCCGAATAAACACTATCAGCAACACGAAGATCACAGTGCACAGCAGGGCCTCAACGAGTCCTAGCCAGAACTGCCCGGGCCGGAACGCAATCAAAACCCCGTGCATAAAATACAAGAGAATCACGAATGACACCCAGCCATAGGTTCGCAGGTTCGCATAGTGCAGACCGCGCGCGAATAGGAGCAAAGGGGTGACTTGTATAAGCCAGATCGCAAAGCTCGCTGGGCGAAACTCCCCAAACACCATCAGCGCGTTGACAATGAAGTAGATGAGCAAGGCATAATAGGCAGCGAGAACCGCCTTGCGAAGAAGCTCTATGGGCGTGGGTAAGGTGTTGCTTGATGTCATAGTCAGTAACTCTTGTTTACTAAAAAATCATTCATGACTTTTTAGTTTGTCGTGTGCCAAAACCTTGGCGTATTGTGTCATTTCACTTGCTTTTGATGTGCTGGCATTGCCCATTTCTGTGCAACGTAGCCGACCAGAAAAAGGCATCAAACTGCCGTTTTTTGATTGAAGTTTTTGCTACGTACGACGTCAAGTGATTGAAAGTCATATCGAGATGCCTTTTCCAGGACCGACTAACTATCTTGTCAATTTCTGTGCGATTGTGGCGACGCGCTTCCCAAGCGCCGCGCAAAGCACCGCCTCGTCATCGCTAATCGGGTTATTGCCTTTTGCGCCAGCGAGATGGCTTGCGCCATACGGCGTGCCGCCGGTAGTTGTCGTATTAAGTGCGGCTTCGGAGTAGGGAATGCCGCAGAACACCATGCCGTGATGGATCAATGGAATCGCCATGGTCAATAATGTGGTTTCTTGCCCGCCATGCAAGGATGAGGTCGAGGTAAACGTGGCGACAGGCTTGTCTATCAATGAACCCGATGCCCAGATTGCGCCCGTGCCATCCAGGAAATACTTCAGTGCAGCTGCCATATTGCCAAAGCGGGTAGGGCTGCCGATGATGAGGCCGCTACAATTTTTTAAATCTTCTTCGCTACAGTAGACTGCCCCTTCGTTAGGCACCTCCGGCTCGGTGGCCTCAGAATTGGCTGAGACGCAGGGCACCGTGCGAACCTTCGCTTGAATACCTGTTACTTGCTCGATACCCCGAGCAAGCAGTTGTGCCATTTTTCCCGTAGCGCCATAGCGGCTGTAGTACAACACTAATACGTAAGGTGAATCCATTGCCTACTCTCCTTTTCCATTCTCAATCATGCCCAGGACATTCTCAGGCGGCCTAGCGATGATGGCCTTATCACCCTTAACCACGATGGGCCGCTGTAAAAGCTGTGGATGTTTCTGCAGTAGATCCAGAACTATCTCTTCGCTGAGTGTCCCGTCATCGAGGCCAAGCTCACCGAAGTCACCTTCACTGCGCCTTATGATGTCATGCAGCGGCAGGCCCAGCTTCTCAAGTAACGATTGTAGATCCTCGATGCTCGGCGGCGTTTCCAAATAATAGATGATCTCAGGGCTGACACCGTTCTCTTCAAGCAGAGCCAATGCTGCCCGGGATTTTGAGCAATCAC
>CALKDE010000045.1 GCA_938082955.1 uncultured Pseudomonadales bacterium | reverse complement strand
TGATCAAGCGCGGACGCGGAACTGGATTCTCCGGTGTAGAAAATCCGCTATTCTTTGCTGACAACACAAAGATGTTATTCGGCGATGGACAGAAAGCGGCAAGCGAGTTAATTCAGGCAGTTAAAGAGCTTTAAGAATCTCTAGAGCTACCAAACCATTGACTGAAGTAAAACAAGCAAACGAAGCATCGGGGCCCCTTCCAACAGCGGGCTTGATGCGGCGCTTGGCTGCCCTGCTCTACGATGGGTTTCTCGTCGCGGCCATCTGGATGGTGCTTGGATTTATACTGCAACTCATTGTCGGCACCCAGTCGAATCAGCTAGTCGATGGCGTAGTGCAGACCGACCCAATACTCGACGCGATACTGTTTACCATCATGGTAGCAAGCGGCAGCGGCTTCTATATCTGGTTCTGGATACGCAGTGGCCAGACTCTTGGAATGATTGCGTGGCGGATCAAGGTTGAGTCCGTCGATGGCGGCCTGATTAATTTCAAGCAGGGAGTGATTCGTTATATCGCTGCCTGGCCAGCATTCTTTCTCCTCGGGCTCGGCTACCTGGCAATCTATCTAGATAGTAATGGCGATGCAGCGCACGACAAGGTGTCTCGCAGCAAGGTAGTGCTGTTACCTAAGTCCCACCGCCCTTTCGATTAGACGACAGTTTTCATTGGCACCATCAAACAACAATAAAGTGCTTGTCGTTGTTTGATACACGATGGCAAACAGTATAGGTGCTTCTGAGTCTGCTAGAAACGCCTGCGCATTGTCTCGTGAGGGGAGTTCGATAACGGCCAATCGATTGGGGTTGAATTCACTTTCCAGCACCGTGGGTATTCGGCCCTGCACTGTGTAACTTCCCTACTACTTACTACTTACTACTTACGACGGGAATTTTCCCCACGGTTTCGGCAAAATTTCTAGGTTGTGAATAGTGAGCTCTAAAACTGAATAAGCACTCACCAATTATTCTCTATCCAAATTATTTCTAAGCAATTAACAGCAGGGTTCGTTCATTTTGTAACGGGGAGATCAACGCACACGCCTCATCAAAAAGAGCCCGAGTAAGGCGCAGATAAAAATAGGCGTCAGCACCGCAAGCAATGGGCTAAACCCATACAGCAAACTCGCCGGCTCCATCAAGCGCTGCACGATAGTAAACGCGAGGCCGATACCTAGCGCCACAAACACTCTAAAACCCATTGTCGACTCCCGCAGCGGCCCGAAGACAAATGATATTGCAAGAATTACTAACATCAGCGTTGCCAGGGGTTGCAGCAGTTTCTTCCAGAATGCGAGAAAATACGTAGCCGAATCCAGGCCCTGGGCATCGAAGAATTGTGCAAATCGATAGAGGCCCGAAATCGACTGTCTGCTTGGCGCCACTAACAATAGCGAAAGCAAGTCCGGCGACAGATCAATCTGCCAATCCTCCTGCAGATATTCCTGAGCGGAGATCGCACCGGCCCCAAAATTGCTCACTCTCACATTGCTAAGCTGCCAGTAACTGGCGCCTTCTTTTTCCATGTAGGTCGCAAATTCTGCAAAACTGCTAGACACAATATTACGATTACTACCTACTTCGTAGCGCGTCACACCGTAAAGCAATTCACCACCAGGCTCGATGGCATTGATGTGAATATATTCATTGCCAACTTTGCGCCACGTCCCTTGCTCCGAGGCAATCGAGTCATTGCCACTTAGTTGAACCGCCTTGTTGCTCTGTGCAATCTGTTCCAACGGAGGCGCGACATATTCCCCCAGAAGAAGACTCAACAGCATAATAGAAAGCGTAGGTTTCAGAACCGACCCGACGATTCGCCAAACACTGACTCCAGCAGCCTGTATAACTACCAACTCGTTATTGGAAGCCAGTATACCAAGGCCAATCAAAGCTCCACCCAGAGCTATGAATGGTAGCAGCTCGTAGATGCTGGTTGGGATTGTAAGGACGATATAACTGAGCGCATCATTTAACGAGTAATTTTCATCGGTATCCGGGAGCTCGTCAGCTAAAGCGAATACCAGATCTAAGGACATAGTGACCAACACCACAACTATCATAGATAGGAACACAGTGTTGCGAATATGCTTATCAATCATCTTCATGATCTGATGCTAAACTTTTAGTGAACTATAAGAAAGCAAGATCATCTAATGCCTCTTCAAGCCTAACAGACCACCTACTCTAGACGGGTGATAGCAAATCAAAGCGACACCAACAAAGAGCCCGTGCACCCACCACATACCCACTATGACAGGGACATTCTCCTCAGCGACCAAATCTTTTGAGAACTGCAGTAAAACGAAATAAATGGCATATAGCACCGACGCTGGCACCAATTTACTAAAGCGGCCCTGCCGCGGAACGACGTTGCTTAAGGGAACAGCGATAGTTGTAATTATTGGGATAAGCAGCAGCATCGATAATCGCCATTGCAGTTCAGCTTGGTGTTCAGGCAAGTCTGATCCGATAAGCTGCGCGGTAGTGAGAGATTCCTCGCGCAATATAGGCTCAATATTAGTCGAATCGGGCAAGGCGATAGACTGAACATCGAACTGTCCTATACTGAAATCCAAGGCGCCAGGTGCCCCATCGTACTGCAGCACATTCTCTAAGCGCATGAAGCGAGCGCCAGTTTCAGGGTCGATCTCTGACTGCGCCGATTCGGCGATTATGATTCGAGGACTGCTCAGCCCCGTCTCATCCTCAGCACCGCTAACTGCGACGAAAACATTCTGCAGCTGACGCTCGCCCGCCGTTGATGAGTCGATACGATCAGCATAGGTCACCCGACTGCCATCCCCGAAGCTCTGAAATTGCCCGGCAATAATGAGGTCCAGCTCGGTAAGCTGGTCCGTACTCTCCTTCAACTGTTCTGTGTTACGCACTCCCCAGGGTGCCAACTGCAGACTGAGTACTGCCATGACTATCATCACCATCGACGAAGTCCCAAGCGTAGCGAATAGAAGCCTTTTTGGGCTAAACCCACTGCCGATCAAGATCACCATCTCATTGTCGGCGTACATCCGACCGTAGGCCAATAGGATTCCGAGAAAGAGTGCTAGAGGAAGAATAACCATCAGGAAATCGGGCAATCTATAAAGCATGAGCAAGA
>CALKDE010000044.1 GCA_938082955.1 uncultured Pseudomonadales bacterium | reverse complement strand
CTCAAGAACCTGCCAGCCGTTGATGAGACCGCCGCCGTGGCACCCGATTCTCAAGTAATGGGGCGCGGCCGGACAGTTTACAATCTCCATTGCGGTACTTGTCACTTACCTACCGGGCAGGGAGATTCTAAAATGGCTCCCAGACTAAATGGTGGATCTGTGGTGGTTCAATCTGATAACCCCGCATCGATGATCAATGCCATCCTTTATGGCCCGCAGCTTCCAAACCATGGTCTCTCAAAAAAATGGCGCGAACCCATGCAGGAATTTCAATATTTGCTGGATGACGAGGAGGTTGCAGCCGCAGCCAGCTATATCCGCAACTCGTGGGAGAACTCAGCTGGATTGGTCACGGCAGATCAGGTCGCTCGCCAGAGATAAGCTCATCTAATTCTAAGGCCTTGTAAAGGTTAGGCTTGACCGGCCTCGCAAGTACTGTAAATTACGAACAAAAGGCATATAAAAGAAGAGCCACATCGTGTACGCCCCAAAACCCAGCCATCAGCCAACACTCACTTGCCTGCTAATCCTAGGAGCGTGCTTGCTTCTGACGGGCTGTGAACGGCAATCCGTTGTGTCCGCAGAACCCCCACAAAGTGCATCGCCAATAAGAACTCGACTGCTCACCGACAAGCAGTATGTAAATACCATCACCCAAGTATTCGGCGCCGATATCAGTGAAAGTGTGTTGCCGCCGATTCCTCCGATGGAGAGGACCGATGGTCTTCTCGCTTCAGGCGCAGCATTCGTGGGTGTGACATCAGATCAAATTTCGCAAATCCAATTGGCTGCAGCTACTGTGGCCCAGAAAGTCGTGGACGAAGAGCATCGCGACTTTCTCATTCCCTGTAGCCCTGAGTCAGCTATCGCTGCCGATCCAGTATGTGCCGGACTGTTTCTAGCAGAAACGGGCCGGTTACTACTACGAGGATCAATGGACGAAACACGACTTGCCCAGCTGGTTGACGTTGCCAGCTATGCGGCGGAACAAACTGAGGACTTCTATGATGGCTTAGCCCTAGCCCTTGAAGCAATTCTCATCAGTCCCGAATTTGTTTTTATCGTAGATAGTGTGGAGCCTGATCCAGAACGGCCGGCACAGCAGCGTTTGGATAGCTATTCCCTAGCATCGCGATTGAGCTTCTTCCTGTGGAATGCAGCGCCAGACGATGCCTTGTTGCAGGCAGCCGAAAATGGCGAACTGCACACGCCCCAAGGACTGGCACGCGCCGTCGACCGCCTCCTTGCCAGTACTCGGCTTGAGGAAGGCATGCGTACCTTCTTCGACGATATGTTAGCGTTTGATGAATTCAACAGCCTGGCAAAAGACCCGCGGGTATACCCCATGGTCACGGGCACCACGCTGGAACACGCTCGCGAGCAAACGCTGCGCACGATCATCGATCACCTGCTGGTAGACGAAGCCGATTATCGCGACCTGTTCACCACGCGCAAAACCTTCATGTCCATGCCTTTGGCAGCCTTGTACGACACCGCGACGGGTGATGGCTGGACCCGACATGAGTTTGATGATGATAGCCCACGAATTGGCCTGCTAACTCATGTGAGCTTTTTGGCAGCAAATTCTCATGCAGTACGCAGTTCCCCTACCCTACGAGGTAAGGCGCTACGAGAGCGTTTTCTTTGTCAAAAAGTGCCCGATCCGCCCCCTGATGTGGACTTCTCAACCCTAGAAGAAAACGAACATGCCACTACCGCAAGGGAAAGACTTGATGCGCACAATAGCAATCCTTCGTGTGCGGGTTGTCACCTGATTACTGACCCTATGGGACTGACGCTAGAAAATTTCGATGGCGCTGGTATTTTCAAAGGAATAGAGAATGGTGCCACGCTTGACATCAGCGGCGAGCTTGATGGCATCTTCTACGACGACGTCGACGGCTTAGCCACTGCAATGCGAAATCACCCTAAACTTTCTGCATGTCTGGTGAACCGCCTGTACGCTTACGGTACCGGCGGACCGGTGTCACTTCGCTATGACAGAGATAGCCTGAAGTGGCTCGAAAATAGGTTTGTTGATAAGAATTATCAGCTACCCAAGCTGCTCCGAGAATTGGCTCTGAGCCAGGCATTCTCTTCAGTGAGATCACCCCAAGCGCCAGAAAATGCTACTATTGCCGCAGCCGGTATTATTGGACCACTTAGTCACACTACAAAGTCTAGTCCATCTCTAGCCAAAACAGATGCTCTGGCCAAAGCGGGGAATTTCTGATGAGAAAACTAAGTCGCCGCAGATTCCTCAAAGGTGCACTCAACGGTGGTGTTGTTACCGTTGCTTTACCTCTTCTGGATATTTTTCTCAATGACAACGGCACAGCTTTTGCCGATGGCATGCCTATCCCAACACGATTTGGCACCTGGTCCTGGGGCCTTGGCATGAGCAAGTCGATTTTTGTTCCCAAAAAGACCGGTCCTGATTTTGATCTACCCGAAGAAATCGCCGCGCTGGCCTCGGTTAAAAAACATATTAATTTGTATACCAACTTTCATGTGTTTCAAGATGACGCGCCAAATCTTTGTCACCACTCAGGTTGGGTCGTGCTGCGCTCGGGCATAGCGCCCCTGACCCGAGAAAATCGCCCAGGTGAAACCATCGATGTGGCCGTGGCCCGCCAACTTGGCAATGCGACACGGTTTAGATCCTTGAGTGCAACCGCAACCGGCGATGTGCGCGATAGTTTTAGTTATGAAAATGGTAATTCTGTCAACACACCTGAGTGGTCGCCACTGCGATTTTATCAGCGATTGTTCGGCGATGATTTTCAGAACCCCAATGCCTCAACTTTTACGCCGGACCCCGCCGTGATGATTAGGAAGAGTGCGCTCTCAGCTGTGCAGGAAGAAGCGCGCAAGCTAGAAAAATCAGTTGGTGCGGACGACCGCGCGCGACTCGATCAGTATTTCACGGGCTTGCGCGATCTGGAACGACGTTTCGATCTGCAACTCAAAAAACCAGATCCGCGAGAGGCTTGCATTGTTACGCAGGCACCTCAGGATCTGCCCGTTGGGCTCGATGCTGGTTTGTTATCAACCCGACATCGAATGATGACTGACCTGATGCTGATGGCGGTGGCATGCGATCAGACCCGCGTGTTTAACATGTTCTATGCTTCGGCTTTCTCGGCAACGACCAAACCTGGCTACGACAAGCCACACCACACAGCTACCCACGAGGAAGCTGTCGACCCAGAATTGGGATATCAACCAAATACCTCCTGGTATACCCGTCGTGCTATGGAAGAATGGGCTTACTATGTGCAAGCGCTGGCAGACTTCAAAGAGGGTGACGGAACCTTGCTGGACAACGCGTTCATCTACGCGACGACAGACCAATCATTCGCAAAAATTCACGCCATCGACGGCATTCCAATGTTCAGTGCCGGAACGGCCGGCGGGCGGATAAAAACCGGGCTGCATATCGACGGTGGTGGTACTCCAGGATGTCGACTTGGCTATACTGCTCAACAGCTCATGGGCCTTGATATTCAGTCATGGGGCGACAAAAGTAATAACACGTCGAGTGCAATCAGTGAAATCCTGGTTTAAATTTAAT
>CALKDE010000043.1 GCA_938082955.1 uncultured Pseudomonadales bacterium | reverse complement strand
CTGGGTGCTCTTTCATGAACGCGGCCATGATTCCTATCGCTAGGTAGTTTCCAATGGTTAGCGTCGCTCCTACCTTTAGCTCGCCAATGTCGCTGGCGCCGATTAAAGAGTTCTCAAGCTCTTCGGCCCCCGCTAGCAGCGCTGCAGCCTTTGAGCGCAGAATGTTGCCTTGATCGTTCAGCTGTAGACGTTTGCCTATTCTATCGAACAGGCGCAAGCCAAAACGGTGCTCCAGCTCCTTCAGTGAGGTGCTGGCAGCCGATTGCGACATAGCCAATTCCTGGGCAGCTAGACTGACATTCTCGTGGCTGGCCACAGCGAGGAATACCTGGAGCTGTTTTAGTGTGAATCGCATGAATTCTCAGCACTATATCTATAAAATAGATAAATAATATATATACAATCAATTTTACAGATATATTAGGCAAATCGTACACTGCGCGCAATAAGTTATTGGCCCTTTTCACACCAAAGCGGGCTATTTAAGTACCAGGAGTGAGCAGTGGCACACATCTCTACCCAAAGCGTTACCGACGTCCATCATTGGAACGATTCTCTGTTCAGCTTCAAGACAACACGCGATAGCTCGCTGAAATTTGAGAACGGCCACTTCCTGATGCTCGGTATAGAGGTTGAAGGCAAGCCATTGATGCGCGCCTATAGTATCGCCAGCCCAAATTACGATGCACAGTTGGAGTTTCTAAGCATCAAGGTTGCCAACGGAGCACTCACGTCTCGCCTCCAAAACATTCAGGTGGGCGATGAAGTGTTCGTGAGTAGCAAACCTACTGGCACACTAGTCGTCGATCACCTACTAGAAGGTAGAAACCTGTATCTGATTAGCACCGGCACCGGTCTAGCGCCTTTTATCAGCATTATTCAAGATCCAGAAACCTACGAGAAATTTGACAACGTCATTGTGACCCACGGCGTGCGTTACGCATCGGAATTGGCCTATCAGCAATTCATCCAACACGACTTGCCGAATAACGAATTCTTCGGCGAAGAAGTAACAGAAAAGCTGATCTACTATCCCAGCGTTACTCGTGAAAATTATGCAACGCAGGGTCGCCTGACTGATGCGATGTCCACTGGAAAGCTGTTCACCGACACAGGACTGCCACAAGCAGACCCCAAGCACGATAGATTCATGATCTGTGGTAGTCCGAGCATGTTGAAAGACAGCTGCCAGATTTTGCACGACTGGGGTTTCGAGGAGTCGCGTCAAGGAATTAAGGCGCACTATGTTATCGAGCGCGCGTTTGTTGAATAGCTCCTCAGTTTACAGCCGATAATTTACTAGGCCCCGGCCTTTCTAGAACCAAATTAGCGCGTAAAACCCGCGCCCAAGGTTTCTCCCCCTTAAGGACAGCACTGCGCCACTTTCCTCTATGAAGGAGATGCTGTATTTTTAGAGCATCACTACTCAGGGAGCCTTCTGTTGAAAACGAAAAACATATTACTGCTATTAAGCTGTTTCATATTGACTAGTCATTCACTAGGGCAAACCATCGAAGATGAATCCGTCGCCTGGCTTCAGGAATTAATTCAGATCGATACCATTAATCCACCGGGTAATGAATCTCGTGCTGTTGATTTCTATGCAGCGATATTTGAGGCGGAAGGCATCGAATACGAGACGGCGGAAAGTGCGCCCGGTCGTGGGAATATCTGGGCAAGACTCGAGGGTGGCGATCAGCCAGGCTTGATGATGTTACAGCACACTGATGTGGTTCCGGCCGACCCGGAATATTGGACGATCGACCCTCTGTCGGGTGAGATACGCGATGGTTACATCTTGGGTCGTGGCGCGAGAGACATGAAGGGCACGGGCATTTCACAACTAGCTGCCTTTCTTACACTGCATCGAAGTGGTAGAGCACTAAATAGAGATGTGGTCTTCTTAGCAAGCGCCGACGAAGAGGCGGGTGGAGCTTTCGGCGTTGGCTGGCTTATCGACAACCGCAGAGAAATATTCGATGGCGTAGGTTTATTGATTAATGAAGGCGGCTCGGGTAGCCGCAATATGAATGAGATAATCTTCGGTGTCGAAGTAACGCAGAAAGTTCCTGTGTGGCTACGACTAAAAGCTGTCGATGTTCCCGGCCATGGCTCCTCACCGAGAACGACCAGTTCGGTAACGCGCATCGTCGATGCGTTAGGGATACTTCGTGCTAACCCCTTTCCTGCGCGGATCATTGGCCCGGTGGATACTTATTTTGCCGGCATAGCCTTGTCCTTAGATGATGAATGGGCAGCCGCTTATGCTGATATTAGTTCTGCTATTCAGGACCCAGACTTCCTTCCCGCGTTTCAAGCGTATCGCCCCGGTCATCACGCGCTAACCAGAGACACTTGTTCCATTACGCGCATGAGTGGTTCTAGCAAGATTAATGTGGTGCCGCCAGAGGCTTGGGCCGAGCTGGATTGCCGCATTCTTCCCGACAGGCCGGCCGAAGAATTTATCGCCGGTCTTGGCGAGCTGATCGCGCCAGCCGGTGTGGAGGTAGAAGTAATCATGGCTTTTACTCCAGCAATTTCTTCGACGAACTCTCGGTTGTTTACCGCGATTGAAAACGTAACTCGCGAATTGTACCCAGGCTCCAGAGTCTTGCCGTCGGTGAGTACCGGCTTTACCGATAGCCATTTTACTCGCGATCTGGGTATCGTGAGCTATGGATTTAACCCGATAATCACCCGAGCCGGAGAACCTAGCGGCGTGCATGGTAATGATGAGAGTGTTCCAGAGGTAGACTTTCGTCAGGGAATAACTGACATGATTGCGATCATTAGAAACGTGGTTTTTAATTGAGATGTATTCGGCCTCGGAAATTGGTATTACACAGTCAAATGACCCTTTGACGAAGCCATGACCAAAAGCAGGCAGTATCTAGCTGTACAGTGGTGAAATTTCCAACATGAGGTTCATTCGTCGATCTAAACAAGACTAGGTAAAACAGGCCAACGAATGGGTTGCCGATGACCTTATCCATGAAGGTCAGGTGATGCTAATTTTGCAAAGGGGCGGGATTACTACTGGGCAACCTTGCCATTTGGGGTGCGAGAGAGCCTCTGTTTATTTAAAAAAATCTTGCCGGGAAACCTGCCTTGAAGGCGAGAATTCCAAGATATGGCTGGAATAATTGTTGAGGGGGAGCGGGGGGGCAGCTTCGGCTGGGCGAACTCCAGCGTCCCTTCTTTGATTACGTCCCTGGCCGTATTTTTCCGTTGTGACTGAATCACACGACCCCAAACGGGGGGGCAAATTGAAACTTGATCAACACAGTTCTGCCAAAGATTGATGGCATTGACCGTATCAGTAAATTGGGTTCTAGAGGGCTTATTTATATATACTGTCTCTGCGCTAACATCAGGATGAATATATGTACATTCATAAAACTTTCACAGCCCTTTTTACCTGCGTCCTCCTACTCGCAGCCTGCACTGATAACGAGGAGGTAGTTAAATCTACTGCCGCCGTCGCAATACCTGACAAATATGGCGCGCAAATCAGTGAAGATATCCTACGAGCAGGTGGCAATGCCGTTGATGCTGCGGTTGCAACAGGGTTTTCCTTAGCTGTTACTTTCATCGACGCCGGGAATATTGGCGGGGGTGGGTTCATGCTTATTCACATGGATGGCGAAACCACATTTCTTGACTATCGTGAAACGGCACCATCTGCTGCATCTAAAGATATGTATCTTGATGAAAACGGAGACGTTATCAATAACGCCAGTTTGATTGGTGGGCTAGCTAACGGTGTGCCAGGAACCGTAGCGGGACTATGGGAAGCACACAACAGATACGGTAAGTTACCGTGGAAAGACGTTGTGAAGCCTGCTATCAACCTCGCAGAGAACGGCTTTATCCCGGCTGATATATTGGTTGATGACGTTCGCAAGATGTACGACTGGTTTGGGGAAGGCACAAATTTTAAAGCATATTTTGGCAGTATTAATAATGATGAATTATTCAAACAACCAGAACTTGCAGAAACCTTACGAAGAATAGCGGAGTTTGGTGCAGAGGATTTTTATCGCGGCGAAACATCACGCTTAATCGTCGAACAAATGGCTCGTAGTGACGGTTTGATAAGCGCAGAAGATCTTGATAATTATAAAGCTATTTGGCGGGAACCACTTAGGGCTAATTGGCGTGGCTATGAAATTGTCTCGGCTCCACCACCTAGTTCAGGAGGCTTTGCTGTCATTCAATTACTTAAAATGAAAGATTACTTGAAGGAGCAGTTCGAAGGTCTAGAACACAATTCACCCCAGTACATCCACCTTGTTGCAGAAATGGAAAAACGAGTTTTCGCAGATAGGGCAGAATATCTAGGAGATCCCTCCTTCGTTGATATAAATATGGATGAACTAATAAGCGAGAAGTACATCGAATCGCGAGCGAGCGAAGTTTCACCGCAGAACATTTCTACGTTAGAGGGTGTCAAACCAGGGTTAGAATCACCTGATACAACCCACTACTCGATTGTCGATCAGTGGGGTAACGCTGTTTCAAACACCTATACAATTAATTGGAATTTCGGTAGTGGCGTCGTCGTTGAAGGTGCAGGTTTCCTATTGAATAATGAAATGGATGATTTCAGCATTAAGCCAGGTGTACCTAATATCTTTGGGGTTGTTGGAAATACCGCTAACGAGGTTCAGCCAGGAAAACGCATGTTATCTTCTATGTCTCCCACCATGTTGCTAAAAGATCAGCAGGTAGAAATGGTATTGGGAACACCCGGCGGATCAACAATTTTCACTTCAGTCTTCCAAACCATCGTCAATATTCTGGACTTTAATATGTCGCCTTTAGAGGCCGTTGGTGCGACGCGCTTTCATCATCAACTTCTACCACCGGATCTTGTCACCTACAGTGTTACGCGCCCTTTACCACAAGAAACTATTAAGACTATGGCCGAACGCGGTTACCGGCTTGAACCCCACGATTTTGAATTTGGAGATGTACAGGTAATATCTCGAAAAGGCGACTCTTGGCTACCTGCTTCAGATCCTAGAGACAGGGGAGACTCTCGAGTATTTTCCGTTGACTAGCAGGTATATTTTGTTGGAGTGGTGATTTTAGAATTCTATGATTACCCAGGGTCATTCGCGGCGTTAAGGAACCGAGATTCATAATTCGCCAGCGTTTGACCTGCTCCCCAATTGTTTCGTTTGAGACCTTGTAATATTTCAATTAGATTGTCATCTCGAATTCGTTCCATCTCTCGTATACTCATGTGGCCGGATTGTTCATCCGATTGACTGGCAATCTTATCAACTAACTCATCGTCAAGTTCCGGCACATCAGTCAGTTTACTCCAGGGCCATTTTAGGCAAGGTCCAAACTGCTCGATAAAATGACGCATACCCGCCTCACCTCCAGCAACACGGTAAGTATCGAAGATGCCCATTTGAGCGTAGCGTAGTCCAAAACCAAAGCGTACCGCATCATCTATGTCCTGAGTTGTAGCAATGCCGTCTTTTACTAGCCAAAGTGCTTCTCGCCAAAGTGACTCCAACAGGCGGTCCGCGATAAAAGCCTCAATTTCCTTTTTTACAATGAGTGGGTGCATGCCAATAGATTGATAGATCGCCTCTGCTTTTTGAATCACAGTAGAACTAGTTTTGCTTCCACCAACGATCTCAACTAAAGGTAGCAGGTAGACAGGATTGAACGGATGTGCGACTAGAAAGCGTTCGGGATTGGACATAAATGCTTGTAAATCAGAAGGCAAAATACCGGATGTTGATGAGGCAATTATCGCATTTATGTCTGCATAATTTTCAATCTCTGCATACACAACTTGCTTAGTGGCAAGTCGTTCAGGCACAGATTCAACAATGAGTTCTGCTAAATGACAGGCTTCGGCAACACTCTCACAAAAAATCACACGACCTTCTTTGGGGCCAGTTAAGTTAGAGAGTTTTTTATAGGCGTATCGACTATTAACTAAGACAGCATCGATCTTCTCCTTAGCATCAGGCGCAGGATCAAAGACAGAGACTACAACACCATTTTCAATTAATCGCGCTATCCAACCCGCACCAATTACACCGCCGCCAATGATTGCTGCCCGCTTGATTGTTGTCATGCTCGGTCCTTTTATTTGGCGACAGGGGTTTTTATTTCGAAACTGCTGCCCTTTTTGTTAGCTGCATTTTAGTGCGCACATCTTCGGCTGACATTAGGGTAGCCCCCATTTTATCCACTATGCTGGCCGCTTTTTCCACTAATTGTGCATTGGTTGCGAGTTCACCTTTAGCTAACCAGATATTATCTTCAAGACCAACACGCACGTTTCCTCCCGCCAGAATTGCAGCCGCGACGTATGGCATTTGATGTTGTCCTATAGAGAAAGCAGAAAAGGTCCACTTTTCCGGCGTATTGTTTACCATGGACATAAACGTATTTAAATCGTCAGGGGCCCCCCAGGGAATACCCATACACATTTGGACCATAACTGGATCTTGGATAATGCCTTCTTCGACGAGTTGTTTTGCGAACCAGAGATGGCCGGTTTCAAATACTTCTATTTCAGGGCGAACGCCTATGTCCGTCATCATCTGACCCATTGCCCGCAGCATGCCTGGCGTATTAGTCATTACATAATCAGCTTCAGCAAAATTCATTGTGCCGCAGTCAAGTGTGCAGATTTCGGGTAGGCATTCAGCAACATGCGCAATACGTTCCGTTGCGCCAGCCATGTCCGTCCCGGCAAGATCAAGATCCATTGGGTTTTCCGGATCACCAAATACCAAGTCGCCCCCCATACCTGCGGTAAAATTAACGACCACATCCGTTTGTGAATCACGAATTCGGTCAATAAGTTCGCGATACAATTCAAGCCGACGACTTGGTTCACCCGTATCAGGGTCACGGACATGACAATGGACTATCGCTGCTCCTGCTTTGGCAGCATCGATGGCGCTTTCAGCAATCTGTTTGGGGCTTCGTGGTACATGAGGGGAGCGGTTTTGCGAGCCACCAGAACCGGTAACAGCACAGGTAATAAAAGGATTCATATTCATTGAAAGTGGCATGCATAATCCCGTTTAATTTTTGATTAAAAATTGTAACAGGGTCATGTCTCCAGTTGCCACATGCGTGCAACTTTAACGCGGTAGACCTTCATTAATTACTGTTGCCTAATCCACACCCTTATTTTGCTCATCATTTTCTCGATGAGCAGGCCATCCGCAGGCGCCCAGGCTAGGGGTTGCCTATTCTTCTTATTTGGAGAGATGCAAGTACCGTTTATTTGTTGCTTAGTTCATGGAATTGATAGCTTTCACTTTCTGTGAGAAATCCCAGGTGAAAAAAAAGGCACACGTTGTGTCCCTTTTTTTGTTTCGTTTTTCGACTTTGTTAATTAGGTGTCGAAAATTGCAACCAGACAGCCTTTCGAGTCTGGTATGTCATCCATATTCACAGTGCCACCAGCAAGAACAGTGTTCAATGCGTCTTTCAGGAAATGCTCGTCGGCATTGTTGCGTTGTGTTTCGTAACCTAGTTGGTCATTGATGGGGCCGCGATAGAGAACTTCCTTAGTTCGAGGATTGATGATGAATACCTCAGCGGTCCGCTCAACGCCTAAAGCCTTAGCGAGAACCTGACCTTCATCTTTGATGATCGGGAAGTCTATACCGAACTCTCCAGCTTCCTTGGCGATGCGCGGCAGGTTGTCCTGAATGTTCGCATTGAACATGACGAACTCAATGCCTTTGTCAGCATATTCATCGCGTACTTCACGGTAATTTGGCAGCGCGATTCTAGCGATCGGGCAGCCTACGCCTTGTACATAGAGCACGACGTATTCATTGTCTGCATAGGTGCCCAGCGTATGTATCGCTCCGAGATGGTCAGTAAGTTCGAAATCCGGAATAGAGCGCAACCATTCATCGGCTAGAGCCGCGGAAGAGGCGATTAGCAGGCCGCTAATTATGAAAAGTTTACGTAGCATGACAACTCCTTAATAGTAACTAGTGCAGTAGACTAGTTGTCGCTTAAATCGTATGTTGAGTCACTGTATCGGGCCGATTGCGCAGAGTATTGATCTTTATCAACTACTCTAGCCAGTACTCAAGCTGGTTATAATGGTAACAACATTCCATTTCCAATCCTACGGGGTGCGACACCATGTCACAGAAAGTTGCAGCTCGGCTTAGGCTCAATTAAATAAGAATTTCCTTATTAATCAATATTTTATATCTTAAAAGACCAATTTTAGAATTTAGTAACTAATAAACAACACCCGCCCAGCGATTAATGCAGTCCGAATGGCTAATTATCGTGATCTCAGCCCAGTTTATCTACCTTTGATTGTGGCAATTGTGTATTGGCGCTATGCTCGAAGAAAGACCCTTCAATCTAATGATGAGGCGCAACAGAATGAATATTCATTGCCGTTTGCTAATTTCCCTGGCGCTAATTTCCCTGACGACGGGGCCTATAGCAGCCCAAGACTGGGAGATGCCCCGAACCGATGATGGAAGACCCGATCTACAAGGCTATTGGAGCAACTCCTCGCAAACCCCTTTAGTTCGCCCTGAAGAATTAGGCGAGAAGG
The DNA here is from genome assembly GCA_938082955.1 of uncultured Pseudomonadales bacterium. Lineage (GTDB taxonomy): Bacteria > Pseudomonadota > Gammaproteobacteria > Pseudomonadales > Pseudohongiellaceae > UBA9145. The sequence continues at coordinate 2,902 of CALKDE010000043.1, read as the reverse complement.
GATTTCTAACCGAAGCAGAGGCGGCTGATGTAGAGCAGGGCTGGCGCGATCGCTATGATATCTCCTCGCAAGCGGCTGACCCGGAACGAGCACCTCCAACCGATGGTAACGCGGACCTGGGTTACAATAGTTTCTGGTGGGACCCTCGCTCGGATGCAATTCAGTTAGATGGGCAGTACCGCACGTCAATTATTGTAGACCCACCCAATGGGCAAATCCCCTATCTGGAAGGTGAGCGCCCGCAGAACGGGCTGCGTGCCCAGTGGCGAGCTCGACCCGGAGTTGAGCCCTTTGATGCGCATGAACTCCGTCCTTTGGGTGAACGTTGCCTGCTGACCTTTGGGTCCGGCTCTGGTCCGCCCATGTTGCCGATTCTCTACAACAGTAACTATCAGATTGTGCAGACACAAGGCTACGTAATGATTCTTGTCGAAATGGTACATGACGCTCGAATCATTCCAATAGACAAGGATCATCACTCAAATCACTTCGAGAAATGGATGGGTGACTCAGTAGGATATTGGGAGGGCGACACTCTTGTAGTTAAGACGCAGAACTTCCACTCTCAGCAGTCTTTTAGAGGCAGTTCCGATCAGTTGGTGATTACAGAGCGTTTCAGTTTGCAGAATGAAGGCAAAATAAAATATGCCTTTACTCTGGAAGACCCGGTTAGCTATCGACAACCCTGGACTGGTGAGATTGCAATGAACCGCAAGCCGGCTGGGGAGCTTATGTACGAGTATGCTTGTCATGAGGGAAATTATGCCTTCCATGGCATCATGGCTGGAGCGAGGCGGCAAGAATTGGATCTCGAGGAACCCTAGACTGTAGGGGGCATTTCGATAGACGAAGTGTGAAGCCGCACTGCGTTCTCTATTGCTTTCCTCCTCGCTCGAGGTAATCAAATCGCACAAACTGGTCGAACCGCGTATAGTTGGGGCCTGATATCGACCAATCCCAAGGTAGTCAAACCACGCACTATGTCCTCATCTGTTGCACGATTCTATAGCTCTTTGGTGTTCACTAAACCTTATCTGGTTATCGCTATTCTGCTGTTATTCGTTGGATTCTTTGGCTGGCAGGCGCAGAATTTTCGGCTCGATGCCTCTGCAGACTCATTGCTACTAGAAGACGATCCAGACCTAGAGTTCTCGCGAGAGATGGGTGTTCGCTATGGTACTAGCGAAGCCGTAACGATTGCGTATACGCCTAAAGGCGACCTGTTCAGCCGGGAAGAGCTAAACAAACTTGGCGCATTGAGTGACGAATTGCTCGCAATCAGCCGCGTTGAATCGGTGGACAGCATTCTCAATGTGCCCATTTTTGAAGACACACCTCTCACCGGAATCTCGGAAGACTATCTGACGCTAGCAGATCAAGATATAGACCTGGTCGCGGCGCGAGAAGAAGTCACCAGCAGTCCAGTTTTCAAAAATGCGGTCATCAGCCCTGACGGGCAAACCGCAGGCATGTTGGTCAGCTTCTCTATCGACGAGACGGCGCGTGATTTGATAGGTCGACGTACCGAACTACGTAACAAGGCGCGATCCGAAGAGCTCTCTGCAGATCAAGCCAGTGAATTAGCGCAGGTAGAAGCGGAATACGCAGTGCACAGTGTTCTCGCGGCCGATCGCCAGCACGAGATTATAGGCGCAGTGCGCGAGACACTAGAACGCTATCGCGGGGATGCGCAAATCTATCTCGGTGGTGCACCGATGATTGCCGACGACCTTGTTACCTTCGTGAAGGCAGACTTAAGTAGCTTCAGTTTCGCGGTAGTGCTTCTCATCATCTTTGCGCTGGGACTTATCTTTCGCAAGCTGCGCTGGATAGCTTTGCCTCTAGCTTGCTGCGCCGTAGCAGGCGTTATCATGGTGGGGGTGCTGGGCTTAATGGACTGGCGCGTAACCGTCGTGTCTTCCAACTTCATTTCACTGCTGCTGATCATTACTATCTCGCTTACTGTGCATCTTACGGTTCGCTATCGTGAGTTGAGAGCAACCCGGCACTATAGCAACCACGACAAGCTGCTTCGTCATTCGGTGCTGAGTATGTTCAGGCCTTGTCTGTACACGGCACTCACTACAGCGGTAGCGTTTGGCTCGCTGATAGTCAGTGGTATTCTTCCTATTATTACCTTCGGCTGGATGATGATGATGGGAGTGGCAACGGCTCTTATTGTTGTGTTCACACTGTTCCCAGCTATTCTCAGCATTATCAAAAGAGATGAGTCTAAGATCTCGCCGAACTTGCGCCTCAATCTAACATCAGCTTTAGCCGACGTTACTGCGAAGCTAGACAATAAGATTTTGTACATCTATCTCGGCGTAGTGATTATTAGTGGTATCGGACTCTCTCAAATCCGTGTTGAAAATAGCTTCATTGACTATTTTCGGGAGAGCACTGAAATTTATCAGGGCATGTCGCTGTTCGACGAAAAACTGGGTGGGACATTGTCCTTTGATGTCATCGTTAATCTTCCCGCAGCGGAAGATGATTTCGATGGGGGTTTTGACGATGGGTTCGGATTTGGAGATGACGACGACAGCAACGAAGATGCTTACTGGTTTACTGCGCCGAAGATGGAGCAAGTTAAAGCCATCCATCAATATCTGGACAACGATCCGCAGACCGGAAAGGTACTTTCATTCGGGGCAGTCATAGAACTCGCCGAAAAACTCAATGACGACCAACCCATAGACGGCTTGCTATGGGCGGTGCTCTATAACCGTATTCCAGAAACGTTAAAGAACACCGTGCTGAATCCGTTTATATCGATCGACGCTAACCAGATTCGGTTTAATGTACGTGTAATTGAATCCGCGGAAAATTTAAATCGTAATGAATTATTGCAGCGCATCGAAGCAGGCATAGAGTCAGATTTTGGTTTTGCCGATGAGGA
>CALKDE010000042.1 GCA_938082955.1 uncultured Pseudomonadales bacterium | reverse complement strand
GGCAACTTCGTTCGCCACACCGATGCCACCCAGCTTTAGAGTAGAACCGCCGTTGAAACCAAACCAGCCCATCCAAAGGATAAATGTACCTAGCGTTGCCAATGGCAAGTTAGCCCCTGGGATCGCCTGAGGCGCACCAGTGGAACTGTATTTACCTTTTCTGGGTCCTAGCAGAATCACACCGGCCAAGGCGGCAGTAGCGCCAGCTAAGTGAACGATACCTGATCCGGCGTAGTCACTGTAGTTCAATTCGAACAGACCGAATACTGCATCACCATTCCAAGTCCAGCTGCCTTCCATTGGATAGATGAAGCCGGTCATAACAACAGCGAATGCCAGGAATGCCCAAAGCTTCATCCGCTCAGCTACCGCTCCGGAGACAATCGACATTGCCGTTGCTACGAACACAACCTGAAAGAAAAAGTCAGAGGCACCCGAGTAGACTGAATCGCCCCCGAAGCCTGCTTCTGCAGATTCAGCCAGTACGCCTGCGATTGCTGCGTCGTCCATCTGCGCTACTGTAGTAACACCAGATAAGAAAAAGCCGCCGTCATACATAATTTGATAACCGCAAACCAAATACATGGTGCAGGCAATCGCGTACAGCGCGACATTTTTCGTGAGAATTTCTGTGGTGTTCTTAGATCGAACTAGCCCCGCTTCAAGCATGGCAAAACCTGCCGCCATCCACATGACAAGCGCACCACAAATGAGAAAATAAAATGTATCCATCGCATACTGCAATTCGAAAATTTGGTTTTCCACCTCGTACCTCCGGTTCATTGGTCTACTTGTTGCTCCGCACTTGGGCTTCGCATAGACCGATATTTATCTTGTTAAATTATTACTACTCATTATTTACGTTCCACTAATTCTAGATAGCTTCTTCACCGGTCTCGCCAGTACGGATACGAATGATCTGGGTTAGCTCTGCAACAAAAATTTTGCCGTCGCCGATCTTTCCGGTATTTGCCGCCTTAGTGATCGCTTCTAGGGTTTGATCAAGTAAGCTCGATGCTATTGCTACTTCTAGTTTTAACTTCGGTAGAAAATCAACGACATATTCAGCACCCCGGTACAATTCGGTATGGCCTTTCTGACGACCAAATCCTTTTACTTCTGTTACGGTAATGCCTTGTACGCCTATTTCAGATAATGCCTCGCGGACATCGTCCAATTTAAATGGCTTGATAATAGCCGTGACTAACTTCATTGTTTTGCTCCTTAACTGGTTTTGCTCTGCTTAAATTTCTACAACTGATACTGCTTCATGCAGGGGTCGTGCCAGTTATCGAAAGTCACCTACAAAGCCGATTTTTCGAGGGACAATGGCGTCAATGTAAGTTTGAATCGCCAATTTTTGAACAGTCTCAGTGCAGCAAAGTGTTTTCTGCCCCACAGCAGTGCGTTCTTTGTGTCAGACAGAAGATTGAGCTCTAAGAAGCAACGAGCGCTACGAATTTCGGTAACTAAGAATGACAATGCCTGTAGTCACCTAGCTAAGCGGTCTCACAATTGATGATAGAATAAAGGCTACTTTGTTGGTGCGTACTTCATACCCGTTCCCGAAACCCCATGAATAACTAGAGTTGGCGCGAATGTTTACTAATAAATTTGTCGAAGACCTCAGTGCTCGCCTTTCAGCGATGATTCCCCTAGCCGCAGAAATGCGTGAAGAGCTGCGCACCAAAATCGAGCAATTGCTGAAGAGCAGCTTTGGCAGCTTAGAGCTATTAAGCCGCGAGGAATTTGATGCGCAGCGCGATGCATTAGAGCGCGCCGAGAAGCGTATTAAAGAATTGGAAAAGTCTCTTCACGAACTCGGGGATAAGATGGAGCAGTTCGAAGGGCAATCAACGAGCAAGTAGTTTGCTGATCTGACAGCGGCGGTAGCTAATCGCCTCCATCAAATCGCATTCACCAATCGCCGCCCTGCCATCAAAGTCTGCAATAGTGCGGGCCATCTTTATGACCCTGTGCGTTGCCCGCGCGGACAAGGATAGTTTGTCCATAATGCTAGCTAACCCCGCTCGCTGTTCTTCATCTAAAGGGCAATACTTCTTAAGCTCTGCCAGATGCAGCTGCGAGTTGAGCTTGCCTGCCCGCTGAGTTTGACTGTCTCGACACAGATCAATTTTTACACGCACCTCGCTCCAATTCAGATCATCGTCCGCTTCCGCAAGCAACTCCACCTGCGAAAGTGCGGGCACTTCGATAACAAGGTCTATGCGGTCAAGTAAAGGGCCCGATAGCTTGCCAAGATAACGCTCGATGCGGTCCGCGCTGCAGCGACACCGGTGATGAGGGTCTCCCGCGTAGCCACAGGGGCAGGGGTTCATTGCCGCCAACAGCTGAAAATTTGCTGGAAACTTTACCCGGTAGTTGGCACGGCTTACCGTTATCTCTCCGGACTCCAGGGGCTCTCTTAATCCGTCCAATACGCTGGGCTTAAATTCACTCAGCTCATCCAGAAATAACACGCCTTTGTGCGCTAAACTGATCTCCCCAGGGCTGGCTCGATTGCCACCGCCGACTAGTGAGGCGCTAGTTGCCGTATGGTGGGGGCTGCGGATGGGCCGTTCAGACCAGTCACATTGTTTAAATGGCTGCCGGGCAACAGATTTGATGGTTGCTACTTCGAGCGCCTCTGCCTCAGACAAGCAAGGCAGCAAACCGATCAGCAGATTCGCTAGCAATGTCTTGCCGCTCCCGGGCGGGCCTATCATAAGTAAATTATGCCCACCTGCTGCTGCGATCTGCACAGCACGTTTAGCAAAGGTCTGTCCTTTGATTTGTCTATAGTTATCCTCAGAGCGCGGTTCACAAGAGCGCCTTTTTGTTCTTCGGGGGAATTCTAGAGCGGGCATACCCTGTGTTAGTGCTTGGCATAGTTCCGACAGGCTGCTGGCGCTATAACTATGCTTATAAGCAACTACGTTTAGCTCTTGTGTATTCGCAGCCGGCAGGAGAATTTTATTCGCTTGCCTCTTCGCAGCGAGAATTGCGCAGACTGTCCCGGGAACCGCACGGATGCTTCCATCCAAAGCGAGCTCACCCAGTACTTCCATGTTCTCAAGCATTCTGCGCTCTAACTGCCCGGAGGCGATGAGAATACTCAGCGCAATAGCAAGATCGTAGCTGCCGCCGGCCTTTGGTAAATCAGCAGGGGCAAGGTTGACGGTGATACGACGAGTCGGAAATTCCAGGCCAGAGTTTATAATGGCGCTGCGGACCCTTTCCTTACTTTCTTTAACTGCAGTTTCAGGAAGGCCAACTATCGCGAACGCGGGAAGGCCATTTGATAGGTGGGTCTCCACAGTGACTGCGAGAGCATCGACGCCAAGCAGGGCACGAGATTGAATGGTGGCTAATGACATGAGAGGTCGAACTGATTGTGACTACTAATAAATAGTCTACAAACCCTAATTTCGCCAACCTATTACGAAATTACAGACAAAAAAAATGAGCTGCTAGCAGCTCATTTCCTAGGATACCGCTGATCGATTAGCGGCTTATTCGCTGCTATTGACCATGTACGCAACAAGAGCTGCCAGATCTTCATCTGTACAAGTGAAGCATAGGCCTTTTGCCGGCATAGAATTTATACCGTTGATCGCGTTTGCGACTACCGCGTCCATACCCTTCTCCATACGAGGAGCCCAGGCTTCGGCGTTACCGTCGCCAACCTTCGGCGCACCAGCAGCACCTGTGCTGTGGCAGGCAAAGCAAGACATCATATACGTCGCTTCGGCATCGAAACCATCTGTTAATTGCGCCAGCTGCAGTTGCTGCTGGGAATTATCAGCTGAAATTGCAGTTGCGCAAGAGGCAACCAATACGAATAAACCTACTTTAGGCATTGCTGACATAATTACTTTCTTAATAGTTAACACGTTTAACTCCTTACTCATTTAAATAAAATCTCGATAATCGATATTACAACTGTAACCGGTTTAACCTGAACGGTTACTGACTGGACATGTAGTCAACGAGAGCTAGCAAATTACCATCGCTACAGGTCATACAGAGGCCTTTAGGTGGCATCGCATTCACGCCATTCACTACATTTACCATTACGGCATCCATTCCTTTCGCCATTCTTTCGCTCCAAGCATCTGCGTCACCTAGTAATGGTGCGCCTGCTGCTCCTGTGCCATGGCAAGCAAAACAACTCATCTGGTAGGTAGACTCTACATCGAATGCCGCGACTTCTGTGGCAGTCGCTACTACTTCCACAACGTCTGCAACGATTTCTTCAACCATCACAGCAGCTGGGGACGCGATGCTAGTAGATGCTGCTGTCGCGGTACCTGCTGTTGAGCCGACGCAGGGCTGTCCTGCTAAACAAACTTGGCCAGCCGGGCGAACATTGTCTTCAATAGATTGCTGCGCGGCAGCATTGCTACCTAAAACCATGAAACTGAGGTTCATCAGCGCGATTACGAACAGACGGATTTTGGCAGTCTCTGATTGCACAGAAATAGCTCCTTTTAGTGTGTAGATCATGGGTGTTATCTGAATCGACCTGAGAACCGCTCGATTCCAACTTTACGGTGCTGCTGCGGTACTACAGGCGATTGTGCCAGAAAAATTGCAGGCGCATTATACCGCTTATTGAGCCACTCTGGAATACGAGTTTTCACCGTATTTTACGGGCTGCTTAGGAAGTCAACGCAATGTCTAGGGCGCTATAATCAAATTCAAAGGAGACTGATGGTAATACAGCTGCTCTGGGCGGCTTTCCAGACCGTAGCCGAAGAAGAAGCCCACCCGTATCTCGTCTATTCCCAGAGCCGCCGGAATGAGGTTCTCAACTATAGTTAGATTTTCGACCGTGCTGAGAGTCTTATTGCTAGCTCGAGTGATAACACCAGGCTTGGCTGCAGAGTCGACAAACTGGCCCTGCTCGTTCAGAAAAAGAATTTGCTCATCGACCACCGCGGCAATGACAAGGAAGCCCGCTTGACCTACATGTTTAGGGTCAATGTCTATCTGTGCAAAGATATCAAGAGAGGCGCTAGGACTAAACTGATTAGTAAAGCTCACTCGGTTATTTGAAGTGATGCCACCGCTAAAGGTCGCATTAACGGATGCCCCTGTAAGGCTTGTGCTCGAGCCTAGGGGGTTTAAGCCGTCGCTCGTCAGCGCGGCATTTATCTCGTACTCCCCAGCGATTCCGCATTCATCCTTAACTGGAATATCGAAAGTATTCGCCAGAAGAAAATAATTACCCGGCGACAAGAATTGAGTCAGTAAAGAATCACATTCGTTGCCCGATTTATTGTCATAACTAATTACCTGAAGGTTCTCGTCGGCTATCAACAGTACCGAATCCAGGGTCATCGAGGTCATGCTAAGACTTAGAGTTGCTGCGTTTGTTAAAGTGAACCGATAAAGATCGATTGGGCTGGTGTCACTACTGCCGGGCAGTAATTCGTTCACAGTGCAATCATTCGCATCTAGAGCGTTGTTGATGGAACCAATTACTAACTCGCTAACAGTACAATTTATCGCCCCGTCATAGAGCGCTTCTGCTCCCGCGATATCATCTGCCTGCAGCCGATCCAGATTGCCAATGCTAGGCGCCATGATTGCCGAGTTTGTTGTTTCATGATCTAGGCCAATCACATGACCTAGTTCATGCAGCGCAATACGGCGAAAGTCAAAACTTGTCGACCCGAAACGAACTAACTTGCCGTCGTAGATATCGAATTTTTCATTTTTATTAACAATAATATTGGCTTCAGAGATAGCCGGCCCGCCGAGTACTGACGGGGTGAACTTTCTCACAGTCACAGCAAGCGTGGTTTCTCCAAATTCAGCTCCACAAAGGTCATCGCTGAAGTCAACACTATTCAAGCCATCATCCGCGCAGGGGTCTCGGTTATCTTCTCGCAAAATGAAATTAAACGATGTCTGTTCATTCCAATCGTTCATCGCGGCGATGAAGGCCGTGTTCCAAGTGATACCGCTGTCAGCTATTCCCTCCATATCGACGAAGAACTCGATCTCGCCGGTAACCCACTTACCGCCATCTATTTCGAAGGCAGCAGGCTGCCCTGATAAAAAAACCAGCGCCGCTAAAATTAAGAATAGTTTGTAGGCTCGTAGCATGGATCTAAATAAAAATATCCTAGACAAAGGACAGTTAATTATGCGCGTCACACGAATACTACCACGCCAACAAAAATAGGGTTTACTCTGATGAGTAGACCGTGGTGCTTCGAATTTTCTAACAATCACAATGTAGCTAGCTCTAACCACCTATGCGAAATTAATATGTCACTCCAGACACAATACCCTTGATGGCAAACAAAGGCACTACTGCCTGTAAGACCCGTCCTGAATGGAATTCCACCACGGTTGGTTCGAAAGATACCAGTCGACTGTCTTGTTAAGGCCAGAATCGAAATCTTCAACGGGATCGTAGCCAAGCTCCGTGGTGATCTTGGCAGCATTGATGGCATAGCGTGTATCGTGGCCGGGTCTATCCGTAACGAAAGTAATCAAAGACTTTGCGGATTCTCCTCTGGCACATGGCGAATTAGGAAATCTTGCGACTAATTCCGTGCTCGCTGCGAAGCGCGCATCGATCAGCTCACACAATAAATTGACGACGTCCAAATTCGCCCATTCGTTGTTGCCGCCAATATTGTAAGTCTCACCAATCCGGCCCTTCTTGATGACCAGTTCGATGC
>CALKDE010000041.1 GCA_938082955.1 uncultured Pseudomonadales bacterium | reverse complement strand
TTAGATTCCAGTTTCGAGTTTCTAGGTTCCATATTTGTCTGGCGCGAATGGGAAGAAACGCCGCAAGCCATGTTGGCTCTCGGACAGGATGATCTCATTAAGCAGAACTTACGGCTTATGCTCGAGCAGGCACAGCTCGCTTTGTTGATGCGCGACAACAGCTTGTATCAGCAAGCTATGGCAAAGAGTCAGGATTGGTTTCAACGCTATGCCGTTACCGATTCACTGCAAGGGCAAACTTTGACGGGTGAGATAAATCAACTTCGCGCAATCGACATCAATCCTGTGCTGCCCGCCTTAAGTCAATCCCTGGCACTAATCAATCAGCTCGCAGCAAGCCAGCGATAGATTAGTCTATGATCAAGTTATACCTCTTTAGTCTTCTCTCAATCGTTCTGGCGCTTCTGGTCAGTCTCAATCTTGGATTTCCTGGCGACCCTGGCTACCTGTTAATTGCTTTTGGTAGTACTACTTTTGAGACCAGTTTGTTTGCCCTGCTCGTCGCCTTTATCGTTCTCTATGTTGTCATTAAACTTATTCTTATCGTGCTTCGCTGGATTAATCCCTGGCACCTTATTCGTTTTGGGAGAAATTACAAAGAAAACCTGCGGGCAAATAGTAGAAGCAAGACGATTGAGGGTCTGCTGTATTTCACTCGAGGAAGCTGGGAGTCAAGCTACAACTTGCTTAAGAAAGGCATGAAGGATTCCGATGCGAGTGTCGTTAATTATCTCGCCGCGGCCTATGCGGCGCATCAGCAGGAAAATAAAGAGGCATGGATGAATTGTTTGGAGACTGCCGAGGAAAAATACCCTGCGGCACGTTCCACTATCAACTCGCTGAAGGCGCAACTCCTATTCAAGTCCAATCAGCTGGAACAGTGCGTGGCTGTATTACAGCAGATGAAAACCAGCTCACTGAACGATGCGTCCCTGCTAAAACTTTTGAAAGAAGTCTATCTGAAGCTCGACGATTGGGAGCAACTAGAAAAATTGTTGCCGGCCCTGGAGAAGAACAACGTAATCGATAACGAAGAGGCCGGGCTAATAAGGGTTCGAATCTTCATGGAAAACTTATACTGGACAAGCAACCAAAGAGTGGATTTCAGCAATGCGGAGCTTGGCGCGCAGCTAGAAAAGGCTTGGAAGAAAGGCCCCGCGTTCTACAAGCAGGATGAGAGGATCGTTAAACACTATGTCGAGATACTTTTTAAGCTCGATCAGAAAGAACAGGCAGGCAAGGCTATAGAAGTTGCTCTGAATAAAAACTGGAGCGATGAGCTCATTAAGCGCTACGGCGAGCTGGACTTTGGCACTCCTCATCGGCAATTGATAATAGCAGAGAGTTGGATTCAGGGCAGGCCAGGCAACGCTAGCCTATTAGTTACATTGGGACGATTAGCGATGCGCAACGAACTTTGGGGAAAGGCCAGAGAATACTTCGACACCAGTATTGAAGTCGCGCCTCAAGCTGAAGCTCACGGCGAGCTCGCGCGATTATTGAAGTGCCTTGGCGAAGAGCAGCTCGCCGATGAACATCAAGCGAAGTTTGTACAAGGAATTGGAGGCGAACTACCCAGCCTTCCAATGCCGAAAGACCTAGGCAACGCCTAGGTAATATTAAGGAAGATCTATGCGTTAGATTCGAATTAGAATCCACGTGCCTCGAATTCCAATTCGACTCCATCCTCCCCATTCGTCATGTACATCTTCCCGCCGCGAAACTCGATCGCGTTTACATCTTTCAGAATCAAGACTAGGTTGTTATGAAGCGACCCCGGCGAGCAGAGTTTGCGCGTGGTGACGAAAGGCTCGAAACGAAAGCCGGTACTTTCTTGGAAATAGTAACCGGAAATAGTGTTGCAGTCTGATGTGCCAGTGAGCCTATTTTCGGTTCGAAAATTTAGGCGGTAAAGACTTGGGTCCTCCGGTGTGAACAGGAAGCCACCCAACACCTTCATATTCTGCAATTGCCAATTCGTGCCTTCCAGGGCGGTGTCTTCCTCCTTGGCAAAGCTGGACTGGGAAGAAGATAGAGCGAAAATTAATAAAGTGCCTAATACTAGGCGCAGTGACAGTGTCTTTTTCATGGTTCAAGCTTCCTGACGGTTTATACCTAGGACAATGGATTTGGAATAGTAAAGTTAACCCTCTTTGCAGTCGATGCCCAGTTCTTGCCACATTTGATCGACTCGAGCTTTCACCTCATCGCTCATGGCAATAGTGCCCCCCCATTTACGTGTTGTTTCGCCTTCTATCTTGTTCGTTGCATCCATGCCCATCTTCGAACCAAGACCTGATACCGGAGATGCAAAATCTAAGTAGTCGATCGGTGTGTTATCAATGAGCACCGTATCGCGAATGGGATCCATGCGGGTAGTCACTGCCCAGATGACATCATCCCAGTTTCGAATGTTTACGTCATCATCCACCACGATAACAAACTTGGTATACATGAACTGACGTAGGAACGACCACACGCCCATCATCACTCGTTTGGCGTGACCGGGGTATTGTTTCTTTATGCTAACTACCGCAAGTCGGTAGGAGCACCCTTCAGGAGGCAGATAAAAATCGACGATCTCTGGAAATTGTTTTTGTAGAAGCGGCACGAAGACTTCGTTCAATGCGACGCCGAGCATCGCCGGTTCGTCTGGCGGTCGGCCCGTATAGGTGCTGTGATAGATTGGATCTTTGCGATGGGTGAGACACGTTACCGTGAAAACCGGAAATTTTTCGACCTCGTTATAGTAGCCAGTGTGGTCACCATACGGGCCCTCGTCGGCCATTTCGCCAGGTTCGATGACACCCTCTAAGACGAACTCTGCACTGGCGGGCACCTGCAAATCATTGGTTCGCGACTTAACTACATCGGTCTTGCTGCCGCGCAGTAAGCCTGCAAAGGCATACTCAGACAAGGTGTCGGGCACTGGAGTAACAGTTGCTAAGATAGTCGCAGGATCAGCGCCGATAGCGATGGAGATGGGGAATGGTTCGCCCGGATGTGCTTGCTGCCATTCGCGAAAATCGAGTGCGCCGCCACGATGCGAGAGCCAGCGCATAATAAGTTTATTGGGGCCCGCCAACTGCATGCGGTAGATGCCAAGGTTCTGTCGTTCTTTCTCGGGGCCCTTAGTTATAACCAGCGGCCACGTAATGAGAGGTGCCACATCTCCGGGCCAGCAAGTCTGGATAGGTAGAAGGTTTAGGTCGATGGCATCGCCTTCAATGATTACCTCCTGACAAGGTGCAGACTTGCGAACATTAGCTGGCATGTTCAGCACGCTCTTGTAACTAGGTAGTGTTTGCCAGAGGTCTTTCCACCCCTTAGGTGGCTCGGGCTCTTTAAGGAAGGCCAACAATTTGCCTACATCTCTAAGACCCTCTATATTTTCCTGACCCATGGCTAGAGCGATGCGTCGCGTGTTACCAAATAAATTGGTAAGCATCGGGATCTTCGAGCCTTTGAGGTTTTCAAACAGTAGGGCAGGACCATTGCTGCGCAGCGTACGATCGCTTATCTCGGTAACTTCTAGATAAGGATCAACTTCTGTCTGGATTCGCTTGAGCTCACCCTCTTTTTCAAGAAGCTTTATGAAGTCACGCAAATCTCTAAAGGACATAGTTGGCCGCTTATGTTGCTAATAGATTTTTATGAGAAATTCGCAATAGCGGATTACTTTCGCTTCATCGAATTGAAGAACTCTTCGTTAGTCTTCGTCTCTTTAAGTTTGTCGATAATGAACTCCGTCGCCTGCACATCTTCCATCGATGTAAGCAGCTTGCGTAAAATCCACATGCGTTGCAATTCTTCTTCGGAGGTTAACAATTCTTCGCGACGCGTACCAGATCGGCGCACGTTGATAGCAGGGTAGACCCGCTTCTCTGCGATCTTTCGATCGAGATGCAGTTCCATATTACCCGTGCCCTTAAATTCTTCGTAGATTACTTCGTCCATCTTCGATCCGGTTTCGACCAGCGCGGTGGCGATAATAGTGAGGCTGCCCCCTTCTTCCAGATTTCTTGCCGCGCCGAAAAATCGTTTCGGACGTTCCAGTGCGTGTGCATCGACACCACCGGTTAAGACCTTTCCGGAGGATGGAATAATCGTGTTGTAGGCTCTGGCAAGGCGCGTAATCGAATCTAACAAGATGATTACGTCTTCCTTGTGTTCGACCAGGCGCTTCGCTTTTTCAATCACCATTTCTGCTACTTGTACGTGCCGCGCAGGTGGCTCATCAAATGTGCTGGCGACTACTTCGCCTCGCACCGAGCGCTGCATCTCTGTTACTTCCTCTGGCCGCTCATCTATTAGCAGAACGATTAGTCTGCATTCAGGGTTATTTTTAGCAATGGACTGCGCCATGTTCTGTAGAATTAATGTCTTACCTGCCTTTGGTGGTGAAACGATGAGGCCGCGCTGCCCTTTGCCAATAGGCGCTGCTAAATCAATGACTCTGGCACTGAGATCTTCCGTGCTGCCGTTGCCGACTTCAAGAGTTAGTCTGTCGTCTGGGAACAGGGGAGTGAGGTTTTCGAAAAGGATCTTGTTTTTGGATTCTTCAGGGCTACTGAAGTTAATCTCGTGAATCTTTAGTAGTGCAAAATAACGCTCGCCGTCTTTCGGTGGTCTGATTTTCCCCGCGACCGTGTCGCCGGTACGAAGATTAAAACGTCTTATCTGACTAGGCGAAACGTAGATATCATCCGGTCCTGCCAAATACGAAGAGTCTGCCGAGCGCAGAAAGCCGAACCCATCCTGCAATATCTCTAACACCCCATCGCCACTGATATCTTCGCCGCTCTTCGCATGCTTCTTGAGTAAGACGAAAATGATGTCCTGCTTACGGGTTCTCGAAACATTGTCCAATCCCATTTCGTGGGCAGTAGCTAGAAGTTCGGCGATTGGCTTTTGTTTTAATTCGGTTAGATTCATGTGTTTGGATCTTCTTGTGAGTTTAGGAGTTTCTAGTTTTTTGGTAGTTGATTTATGTCAGATATAGTCGGGCAGCCCAAATTATAATTGGCATGCACATCTAAGTGTCATAGATAAAGTAGTACTACTAGTAGTTAGGAGTTTCGTTAAAGATTTGGGTTTACGTTTTAGAAAATTGTGTAAGGCGGAGATTGTTGTTTTATGCTACTAACCATTACGTAAGTTCATATGCGGTGATATCAATTGCATCACTTGCGTTTTATATCGGTAGTTAGTTTGTTGACTATAGCTGTTTGACTATTTATTTGAATACTTAAATGGCCAGCCCTTTTTTCCCATCTTCAACTTTTCCGCAATATAGACCTACTTTTTCATTGTGTCCACCTGTAAATACTAGTTGGTATTTGGAGGCGGGATTTATTGTCGTTTAATTTTGATTCAGGATCTTGATCTAGCATCCGACGAGTCGTGATAAAGATTTAGAGTATTTGGTGTTTAGTATTAGGTTTTGGTGGTTTGGTCGATCAATTTATCTATTGAATTGATTCGACATGATCATATTTTGTGGCATCTTGAGATAATCAAGATGCCACATTAAACGCAATTTAAATCACGCTGTCAATAAAAGCGGAAAGCTGTGATTTAGACAACGCGCCAACCTTTGTGCCGGCCACGTCACCATTGTTGAAAACAATCAGCGTAGGAATACCTCTCACGCCATATTTTGGCGCGGTTTCGACGTTAGCATCGACATCCATCTTGCAGATTTTCAGCTTGCCCTCGTAGTCGCCAGCGAGCTCTTCGAGTACGGGCGCAATCATTTTGCAGGGGCCACACCACTCCGCCCAGAAATCAACTAGGACGGGGCCTTCGGCTTGAAGTACGTCAGCTTCGAAACTGCTGTCAGAAGTGTGAACGATATTGTCGCTCATAAGAGGTTTCCTTGTAGTAAACTATTTGGGTATTCAAAGTCGCAAATGAGGAGTAGTCAGATTGAAGTGCTCGATTACATGCTCGCCTGATGCCTGCCCTATGATAAGGACAAAAATTCAGGTTTCAAGTGGTAGCTTGAATTTGTTGCCAATACTTTTCATCGAGTTCAACCTTTTAGCAGGCGGGCTGCAGTCTTCGCGAAATAGGTAAGAATCGCATCTGCGCCTGCGCGTTTGATCGCGATTAAGGACTCCATGGCTACTGCCTCTTCATCCAGCCAGCCATTTTGTACTGCAGCCATATGCATAGAATACTCTCCGCTTACCTGATAAACGAAGGTTGGTGCACCGAATTCGCGCTTTACTCGGCTTACGATGTCCAGGTACGGCATGCCCGGCTTAACCATCACCATATCGGCGCCTTCGGCTAGATCCAGTGCGACCTCTTGGATGGCTTCATCGCTGTTAGCGATATCCATCTGATAGTCGTATTTGTTGCCTCCGGCCAGATTACTGCTGGATCCTACGGCATCGCGGAACGGGCCATAGTAACTGGAGGCGTATTTGGCGGAATAGGCCAGAATTCGGGTGTAGATCTGATCATTTTCTTCGAGAATGCTGCGAATAGCAGCAACGCGCCCATCCATCATGTCCGAGGGAGCGACTATATCGGCGCCGGCCAAGGAGTGAGAGAGTGCCTGTTGTTTGAGTACCTTGACGGTTTCGTCGTTGAGCACATAACCGCTGGCATCGATGATGCCGTCTTGGCCATGAGTCGTGTAGGGGTCCAAGGCAACGTCGGTAATTACGCCGAGCTGGGGAAAGCTCTCCTTTAATGCCCGAATAGCCCGCTGTACTAGGCCATCGCTATTGTAGGCCTCTTTGCCATCTAGGGTCTTGGTGGAGTCATCTAGTGATGGAAATAGAGTGACGGCGGGAATATCTAACTCTACTAGCTCGGCTGCCTCGACTAGTAATTCATCTATACTCAGCCTGAATATACCCGGCATAGATTCGATAGTTTGGCGCTGATTGATTCCTTCGACAATAAAAACCGGAAATATCAGGTCATCTTTGCTCAATCGGGTCTCGCGCATGAGGCGGCGGCTAAATTCGTCGCGGCGCATACGGCGCATACGGCTTGCGGGGTATTTTCGACTGAAGTCAAAATTGGACACGGTTTGATGAACCTTTTTAGTGTTATTGAAGCGCAGTGCTTTGCTTCGCTGACGAAGCAAGATCTTCCTCGCTAATGGTGCGCAAACGGTTATAGCATACAGATCTGTGTTCGCAAATATTACTCGGCACAATTATATGCCAGAAACTGAGCTGCGTCCCTTAATGGCAAGTAATTCTCCTGTAAATGGAATTGAAGGCAAAACCTGTGAATAAGACAAGATTTATCGTAGTCGCGCTAATGGCGGTAGCTGTGCTTAGTTATATCACTTTGGATCTAGGGCAGTATCTAACCCTTGAATACGCGCAATCCCAACTCTCTAGTATTCAAGATTACAAGAATGAGAATTTTGTGCAAACGTCTCTTCTCTACTTTGCCGGATATGTGATCGCCACTTCTCTGTCTATTCCTGGCGCTATTATTATCACACTGCTAGGCGGCGCCATATTTGGTGTGTTCTGGGGAACATTGCTGGTTTCCTTCGCTAGTAGTATTGGCGCAACTCTAGCCTTTCTAGTATCTCGCGTATTGCTTCGAGATTGGGTGCAGAGAAAATTCGGCGACTACTTGGTCCCACTGAACAAAGGCATAGAGAAGGACGGCAGTTTCTATCTTTTCAGTATTCGTATGGTGCCACTGTTTCCCTTCTTCGTAGTGAATCTCTTGATGGGGCTGACGACTATTCGCACAACGTCGTTCTATTTTGCGAGTCAGGCTGGGATGCTAATCGGTACCGTCGTCTACGTGAATGCCGGTTCCGAGCTCTCGCAGATCACCTCGCTCTCGGGATTGGTGAGTGCGCCGGTCTTGTCTTCTCTCGTGTTGCTGGGAGCCTTCCCTCTTATCGCTAAATTGATTCTCAATAGTGTGCAGAGTAACAAGGCGCTTAAGAGGTTCGAGAAGCCGAAAAGGTTTGATGCCAACGTCGTAGTGATTGGGGCGGGGTCGGCAGGCCTTATAGCATCGCTGATTACTGCGGGGGCGAAAGCAAAGGTGATTCTAATCGAGAAGCATAAAATGGGAGGCGACTGTTTAAACACGGGCTGTGTTCCCAGCAAAGCGATTATCCGCAGCGGTCGCATTATGTCCTATATAAGGCGGGCGAAAGAATTTGGAATCGATGGCGCGGTGGGGAAAGTCAATTTCTCTGAAGTAATGGCGCGCGTACAGGGGGTGATAAAGACCATAGAACCGCACGACTCGGTAGAACGTTTCACTTCTCTGGGCGTCGAAGTTGAGTTGGGCGATGCTGTTATTGAATCGCCGTATTCTGTAAAGGTGAACGACCGGACAATCACTACCCGTTCGATAATTCTCGCCACGGGTGCGCGACCATTCGTGCCGCCGATTCCTGGCCTGAATGAAATTGACTACCTCACATCTGATTCGGTGTGGTCGTTGGGTGAGTTGCCGAAGAGGCTTCTAGTTGTGGGTGGCGGACCGATCGGTTGCGAATTAGCGCAGGCGTTTAGTAATCTCGGCGCAAAAGTAACGCAGGTAGATATGGCTGATCGCATCATGCCGCGTGAGGATAAGGACGTGTCCGAGATAGTTTCAAAGGCCTTTAAAGAGCAGGGTATTCAACTTCTCACCGGGCATAAGCTATTGAAGTTTGGTGCCGACGATAATGGAGACTACATGGAGGCAGACAATAACGGGGAGACCGTTAGAGTAGAATTCGACAAAGTGTTGTTGGCAATTGGCCGCAAGGCAAACGTGGAAGGGTTCGGTCTAGAAAATTTAGGCTTGGCGCTGACTAAGCAAGGCACGGTAGAGGTTAACGAATATCTGCAAACCAGCCTACCAAACATCTTTGCCTGCGGCGATGTGGCGGGCCCTTATCAGTTTACCCATATGGCATCGTTTCAAGCCTGGTTCGCCTCATTGAATGCAATGCTGGGTGGATTGTGGCGCTCGAAGACGAATTACAATGTTGTGCCTTGGGCAACGTTTACCGACCCTGAAGTTGCGAGAGTTGGGCTTAGCGAGGCTGAAGCTATCGAGAGAAATATTGTCTATGAACTCACTCGCTATGAAATGGAACACCACGACCGTTCGCTAGCAGATGGTGAGGCTCATGGCTTCATCAAGATTCTCACAGCGCCAGGCAAGGACAAAATTCTTGGGGTAACAATCGTTGGACATCACGCCAGCGAGGTGATTGGGGAGTTTGTTTTCGCCATGACCCATGGAATGGGCCTGAAGAAAATTTCGGCAGTGACACATATCTATCCGACTCTATTGGAGGCGA
>CALKDE010000040.1 GCA_938082955.1 uncultured Pseudomonadales bacterium | reverse complement strand
ACGAAGGAACCAAAACGACGCACTGGGACTAGCTGCTGGATATGGCCCGACTCAGACTTCAAAGCCTAACAACCCTGGAGCAACTTACCTGAAAGCTAGTGAGCAAGGGCAAAGTTTCTCTGACTCTATTAACGCATACGTTGCAGACAACCCTGCCATACAGAGAGACATTCGTGCGCGATCCGGTGTAAGAGACGACTCAGAAATTACTGCCGTGCCAAATGGCGACGGTGAAGTATCGTTTATGGTCGATTCAAAAAATACCTATGCAGTGGACCAAGCCTTAGGACGCGCTCGTTTAATCAGAGAAGGCAACATGCCGGTGAATAATGGCGAGCAAATCCAAGCCATGAACGATGGACTGCTGGGCAAAATGCGAGGCGCGGAAAACCGGCTAGACGGCAACCGAGACGTTGCCCCCGGCGAGCAAGTGACCAGTAAAGTACCTCTCACTATGGGCGGAGGCAACGCGACTGACGAAGGCGCTATGCCCGTCTCACTTAGCAAAGGCGCAGTCGATCAAATTATTACTGAATCTCAAAACGCTAAAGATCCAAACGAATACGTGGCTAATATGTGGGCGTGGGGCGAAGCATCTCCGCTACTTGACCGCGACGATTTCGACACGATATACGCGCAAGCATATACGACATCTAACGGAGATCCCGACAAACTTGCAGAAGCACTTGCAAAAAGCATTCAAGAGGTCAATGTCGCCGATTCTGGAGGGCTTGCTGATGTGGCCGCTGGTGCGATGAAACAGGCCGCTACAATGCGTGAAGGCGCATATACCGCTTCTCAACGCCCTGCCACAGAAGCAGCGAGCACAGCAACAAACAACGCACAGGTAATGCAAGCGCAAGGTAATGAGCGCAGGATGCCTGCCGAACAAGAATTGCTGGACAGGGACATGGCTAGACAGGTCACGAAATCGAGAGGCACTGATGCTGCTGCTCCGGCAGCATTTGTCGAGGCCCAATACGACAAAGGGACCAAGAAAGTCCAACGGGCGCTCGAAGAATCGTTCGGTGAAGCAGGTAACTGGTTTAGTTTTACGGATGGCGGTTACAACGCTTATGATGCCGCTAAAGGCACAAATGAGGAAAGCCGAAACGGTTCCTTGCTTGCCGATGCTAAAGTATCGATCACTAGCAACCTCGCCCCTTGGAAAGCGTATTTCGGAAAAGAAACGCTTACTCAGCAGGATTATGCCGAAGCAACCGCTATTTTTGCATTTATACAGAAGGACGCCCCTAAAGCCTTTTTCTCCTCCCAAACCGACAGGGAAAATACTGGGATTCTGGCTGTTAGTTTAGACGCGATAAAAGCTGCCGCTAAGAACAATGCAGAAAGACTTACGGCTTTTCGGACAGCTACCCGCAACGCTAATTTAAAGTAGAGGCTCCAGCATGTCCGAACAGGATGACGGGGGACTCTTTACTAACGCGTTTGGTAGAGGTGTAGACCAAACCCAGATGATGGGCTATGGCTTCGCAAATGCCATTGGCGATTTTTTTGGAGTCGATTCTTTAGAACGGTGGAGCCGAAAAGGTATCGAGCAGAATCTCGACGACCTGCGGCGTAACCCGCCCAAACTCGAATCATGGGACGATATAGACTCCCTCAGTGATTTCGGCACTTACTTCATCGAGGCTCTTGGTGAAGGTGCCCCTACCCTACTTTCGGTAATCGGCACAGGTGGCGCTGGCGGAGCAGCCGCTATTGGCGCAAGGGCATTGGGTAACAAAGCAGCAGCAGCCACCCTTGGCAAATACATGAAGCGCGAGCTTGGAAAAGACGCGATCAAAGAATTTGCTAAAGCTAATGCCAAAGCAAAAGCCAAAGGCCAAGTGTTTGGGGCAGCAGCCGGTTCCTACGTACTCAACACTGGTGAAACACAGGTCGGTTTTGAGCAACGTGGCCTCGACAACCCCGGCACCGCATTCATTACGGGTGGCGTAAAAGCTGCCTTAGATATGGTCGGGTTGGCGGGTATACGGCAGGCGGCTAGGGCCACAGGCAAACCGGTCGAAGGCTGGATCGACATGCTTTCCAATCTTGGATCGACATTCGGCAAAGGCGCTGGAAGAGAAGCCCTCACAGAAGCGATGCAGACTGTCGTGGATATGGGTGCTACCAACCTGATCGACCCAACCTATGAGCTTTCAGACTACGAAAACCTAAAAGAGATCGGGGACGCTTTCTTAAAAGGCGGGATCGTAGGTGGCTCATTCGGCGCGGCGATGGCCGTCCCAGCACAACTTTACGAAAAGTCCTTGTACGACAAGAGCAGGAAAGCCTCCGATCAACAAATGGAGAAAGATGCGTTTGGTTCTGAAGAGGAACAAGGACCGATAAAAGACGCAGACGATCTGGCTAATCAATACCCTGATCCAGAACCATACGAATCGGAAAATTCAGAACCTTCAGCGGAAGAGTTCGACACTGCCGTGGAGGATATCGAAAGTGCAACTCAACCGACACCTAGAACTCCACCCCTTGATGCAGGGGATGTTGTACCGCTGCCGGAAGGCGAGGCTGATATGCAGGCGCAAGCTACGGCGCTTGAGAATCCACAAAGCACCAAAAAGGCCATGTTGGTAGTACCGGGCAGTTTTGATCCTTACGAAAACGGTCGCCCACCGCCACTGGATGTAGAAAGAATAGCGATGTCTAACGGTGATGTCGTTTATACAAACGACGAAGCCACAGCAGAGAAGGTACTAAGCAATGAACCGTCTGATCAACTCTATGGTGATATTTTATACAATAATCCGCAAGGCAAGCCGCAGGACGCAAGCCTTGTGGTCACAGCTACCGATCCCGACACGAACGGCGTTGCTTTTGAAATGGCAACAAATGAGGAAGGACTTGGCGCAACGCTTGAAGAAGCTCGTTTCCAAGCAGGATCGAACTTAAATGTAAATGTAATACAGGCGGAAGACGGTGTTAGCGCCGCGATGCAATCTATCGCAACTCGTATCTCGAAGCTCGTAGATACAAAAGCTAATGGTCAGGATGAGGTGTCGGTACCAGCAATCGCGCAATTCATGAACACGCTCACCAACGATGCGAGCAATGCGGGCGATGTGAACACTGTCGGTAGGCAACAGTTATCCGCGATCACCGAGGGTTTAAAGAAAGATCCGGTTAATACAGCAAACCAGATTAACCAGTTCGTTTTTGAGCAGAATGCAGTCGAGCCAGAACCTACCCCTACACGCCCTATGGAAGAGGCGCTTACAAATTTAACGAAACGAAAAAAGGGCAAGCAGCTTTTAAATACACGGTTAACTGAAGCTCTGACCGCCAACACGGAAATGACAGAGGAAGAAATAGCTGCCGTAGTCAACGCAGACATTCCGCAGCAAGCAGCATTTCTGGAACAGTTCGACAACGCAGACATTGCAGAAGCTATTTTAGGGGATACGCCTCAAAACGCCGCCGAGCTTAGAGACGCTAGCATTGAGCAGATTGGCCCAGATATAAAAAATGACACGTTCGACTCCACAGTCGAGAGAATTATAGCGTCAGAGGAAGGTCTTGAGTTTAACGCACGAGGCAGTAACCACATCAACAAGGTTGATCTTAGCTATGGATCAAAAGCAGAAACCCCACAAGATCAGGCAAGTTTTGAGAACGCTACTTTTAACAATGTCGTCATCGCTTACAAAGAATTGCAGGACTACCTTAAAGACGATAATCCAATTGTATCTCCACCGGTACGGGCGGGTTCCGAAGGAATTCTGGAGTTTGCGCCAGCTTCCGTTGTAACCAACAAACTTGTAATTGAAAACAGAAAAACTCCGCAAACAAACATCACACGCGGAGTGCCATACACAACACCTGACTTACTAACCCACGATGTTTCTAAGAAAGCTGTGAAAGACGGCAAGCTAAGAATGGGCCTGACGAACAATAAGAACCCTGCGATACAACAACGTGCTAGGGCTAGTTTAGTTTATGCAACACCGCCAAAAGCCAAAAAACCCGTGCCTCTTTCCGTCACTGCTTTAACAGACGGCGGCATCGATATGCTTGTGGGGGAACGGCAAGAGTCGCAGCAAGCTACCAACACCAACAAAGGCGAAGGCTACCTGCGGATGGTAGGAGAGCTTGAAACTAGGGGCTGGAAGTTCAATAAGAACAAAGAAGGCGAGACTGAGGCCACCCTCCCCAACCAAGTGATATACCACGGGAACATTGTCAAAAACGATCCCGTTTTAACGCTTCGGAAGTCCAGAACTACACTTTGGGCAGCGCAGAAAAAGTCTGAAACCGAAGTCAGAGAAGAACGCGCATTAGAAGCAATGGAGACGTTAGATGCCTTAACCGAGCTAGCCAATCAAGGCGGCTACAATAAAACTATCGTGCCTAGAAAGGTGCGGAATAACCAAGAACCACAAGCTGTTCCCACCGAGCCTTTTCTCATCGAGCGATACAACGACGCAACGAGGAAAATGGAAGAGGCCAAGATCAAACAGATCAACGCCGAACGCTCTAAAGAGTTCAAGCCAAAGCTGGCGTTTACCCCCAACGTTGAAACCGGACTTTGGGGCAAAGCAAGGACCGAAATAGAAAAGCGCAGAAAGACCGGGCAAGAACAGCGTCCTGAAGTTGAAGAAGCAACGAACGGCAGCGACGTACTAGACCGACAGCTCA
>CALKDE010000039.1 GCA_938082955.1 uncultured Pseudomonadales bacterium | reverse complement strand
TGTCTACAATGGCCGTGTTGCTAACCGATTTGGATAACCTAAATGCCGAAGAGCTTAGAGCTAGCGATATAAAAAGCGACATATCGCTACTAAGGCAGCAAGTGACGCGCTGTAAAAATTCTCTTACGCAACTTATTCGCTATTACAACAAAGACAATCCTGAAGAAATTGAAAACGTATCGCTCGATACCTTCGCAGATGACATTCAAGATTATATTGTGAACATACACCCAGCCTCTTCGATCGAATTTCATATCGACGACAAGTCGGAATCGGTCGTTACCTCGAATCTAAGTGTCAAACATGCAGTGATCAATATTATCGAAAATGCTATCAAGGCTGCGCACAGCAATGTGGTCGTCCATTTTAATATTACCAAAGAGTCGCCTTTCAAGTTCGAAATATCGATTAAGGACGACGGCCCCGGAATACCCAAAGATGTTATGGAGAAGCTTGGCGAGCCCTTTATTTCCAGACGAAAAGAGAGCATGGGCCTAGGAATATTTCTCGCAAATGCTGCGATCGAGCGACTCAATGGTTCTATCGAGATTCTTAACACGAAAGAAGGCGGCGCACTTAGCATCATCCGCCTTCCCCAACCCACACTGTAAGCACAGGCGCCAGCTCTTAAAGAGACAGGAAAATGGATAAGGAACATATTTTACTAGTCGAGGACGACGAGGTTTTTTCTCAGGTGATGACTCGCGCACTTTTGCATCGTGATTACGACGTGTCACACGCGGCTAACGAAGATGAGGCTCTGCTACTGATAAAGAGCACGCTGTTTAACTATGCCATATTGGACTTGAACCTTGGTGGCCATACGTCCTTGGGACTAATCGCTCCACTAAAGCGCAGCAACCTAAGTAGCCGAATTCTAATTCTTACCGGATATGCGAGCATCACCACCGCGGTTGAGGCAATCAAATTAGGCGCAGACAATTATTTGGCTAAGCCGGCAGACGCTGACGAAATTCTCAGCGCACTCTTAGTAGACACCAATAAATCTAACGCGACTGCCCGCCCACAGGCGACACGACTCGAACCTATGTCTGTGCGCAGACTGGAGTGGGAACATATTCAGAAGGTACTGAATGAACACAATGGAAATATTTCCGAAACAGCCAGACAGCTGAAGATGCATCGCCGCACCCTGCAACGGAAACTACAAAAGCGCCCCATGGCTAAGTAACAGCGAATCGTATTGTGAAGCGTCTCTTTCTATTTCCGTCCCAGAGGCGTCATGGTCAGGTGTCGTCCACCGTCAACTATTAGCGTTTCACCGGTAACTACCTGAGGCCCGCTGATGAAATACACAATTGCATCGGCCACCGTCTCGGGCGTCGCTGTAACTCCAAGCGGTGAATTCTTACGATGAAAGTCCATAAGCTCTTCATATTTTTGATCGCCTAGTCCTTCGCGCAGCCAATCGCCTTCAATGAAACCTGGGCACACAGCATTGATCCGCAATTTAGGCCCCAATGCTCTGGCCAAAGACAAAGTCATCGTCACCAGCGCGCCTTTAGAGGCAGCATAAGCCACCGAGCTACCGATGCCGGTAACTGCCGCTGTCGAGGCGACATTGACTACCGCGCCGCCTTCTTCCTGCGATTGCATCTGCTCGCTCACGGCACGAATCATTTGATAGCTGCCAATCACATTCACGCCATAAATATGCTGAAAATCATCACTGCTCAAGCCGTGAAGATCTGAGTGGTCTACAAACTTGGTAGTCCCAGCATTGTTGACGAGAATATCGATACGCCCCCACTTCTCAATCGCTGCCCCTGCCATAGCGAGGCAGTTAGCATCCTCTGCCACATTGCCACCTATAACCAGACACTCTACCCCCAGTGCTTCGCACTCGACAGCCACCGCATTGCCACCGTCAGCATTAGAATTGTAGTTGATGACCACATTACAGCCCTGAGCTGCCAATAACTTAGCCGTTGCAGCTCCTACGCCACTGCTGGATCCAGTGATAATCGCGACTTTATTGCTCAAATTTTTCACGTATTTAACCCTCTATGTAACGTTGCTCAACTAAAAGTTGTCTTCTCTAAATACTCTTCTAGATTTTTTTCAATCCATTCGAGGCTTTCAGTTCTATTTCCCTGCCATTTCGAACGCCTCAAAATTCCAACCAAACCATGAACAGATGCCCAAACATTGTACGCCTTTATCATGACTTCCTTCTCAGACTCATTAGGCCTCAAAGCTTTCACTCCTTCAACTGTTCCACTAAAGGATGCATTGGATAGAGCTTCTAAATCTGGATAAAAAGACATGTCTATATCCGTATTTCCAAACATCAAATCGTAAATATGCGGATAGTCCAATCCAAACCTTATGTAATGCGCTCCGTAACTTGAAAAATTATCTTCAATGACTATATCCCTGACTCCTTCATAGAGCATCTCAAAGCCCCTTCGCATCAACTCAGCTTTTAGATCATTTTTGTTTTTGAAATGTCTGTAAAAGGCAGTATTTGAAACCCCAGCTTTCTGCGCAACCCGTCGCATATTAACTTTCTGCCAAGACTCTGCGACGCAAAGTTCCCATGCGATTTCAATAAGTTGCTCTTTCAGATTCTCTTTATGGTAAACCATATAAAAAATTATGTTTACTTAGTAAACATCTCATAATATTATCATGTTATCTTTGTAAACATGCTATCAGGAATTGCAATATTATGATGAAATTATTTTATACCCTCTCAATTATTTTGTGTTCTTTTCAATTAAGAGCAGCCACCTTGGACGTTGAAATTAGTGGCATCTCCAAAGAAGGCATACTTCATTTGGCGATTTATAGCTCGAAGGAAGTCTTTGAATCAGATAGGGGTGACAGGCCTGGCCCACAACCTGGAATAGTAGCTGGGTCTATAAAAAATGTTGGTGCCGAAGTCTATAAAGAAACTTTTGAAATTCCCGCCGGGACATATGTGATCGGATATTATATTGATGCTAACGAGAATGAGAAACTTGATACTAATTTTATTGGTATTCCAAAAGAACAATTTGGCTTCTCTAATAATGCCCGAGGTACTTTTGGCCCTCCTAGCTTCGAGTCTGCATCATTCACTTTAGATTCATACCATAAACTGCTAATGGAATTATGAGTATGCCAATAATTTATATCCACGCTTTTTTTGCCCTTACAGCGATCCCAGTTGGTTTATATATTTTCTTCAAAAAAAAGGGGACTAAACAGCACAGATTCATTGGGCGTGTTTGGGTTTCTTGTTTGTTGATCGTTTCCGTTACAGCGCTATTTATTACTTCGCCAATGACGGACACAGCATTTAATCCCAGATTATATTCTTGGATACACCTCCTAATTCCTTTCACAATCGGCAACTTGATTTATTCGATTTGGAGCATCCGGCAATTCAAGAAAACCAAATTGGAAAAGCATAAGAATGCACATATGCGTTCAATGATAGGAGTATATGTTGGAGCGCTTCTGCTTGCTGGTGCATTCACTTTACTGCCCGGCAGAATGTTTCATGAAATTATATTTCTATAAAGGAGTCGCTCAAATGTCAAAGAATAATCGTAACTGCAGCTAGTTTGTAAGTAAGAAATTCTTACAAATCAATGCGTTAAGGGTTTTTTGCTATTTCCGCTCAATAGAAAAATTCTTGTAAGTACTTGTTTTATATCATTTATTTTAACTGTGTAGTGAGTTTATAGTTCCATAAGCACCTAGATAATTTCCTGTTAGAGAAGAAACTCGCATAGATTTACGTGAATACCAATCAAATGTAAGAAGGGAACTAAATGCGCCAAAGGCACGTATATAAGGGACAGACACGTTGCAATTGCATTTTGAAGGGTTACAATACGTAACACTTTTTTGCTGGATATTTAAGCAAAAGAGTAGCACCTTTGCACTGCAAGCTAGAGCCTCTCAACAACAGGGACGATCTGCTCAAAAATCTAGCCCAGCGAACCATTCTTACTAGCGCAACTAATACGCCTGCGTCTAAAAAAAAGCGATAGAGCAGCTTGAAAAATTAAGTAATTAGAACCCATAGTTCTTATTTCCGGAGATTGTAGTGAAGAATCAACATGTCGTATCAGCAGGAATATTGATTGCCGTAGTGTTATGGATGGTTATTCCACAAAGCGCTGAAGAACCAGATGAGAGTAACGCGCCCACTAGTAGCTCTATCGTGGCTGTACCCGAGGGCGTATCGCCAGGAGAGAATCCTAGTGATTACATCGTACGAGCGGCCAGAATTAATCAGCAGACCTACGGCAAGAAGGTTCGTGTTCGAGGGCGTACGCAGGCATTTCGTCACGTAGAGGTCCGAGCTGAACAAGCTGGCCGAATTGTGAGCGAGCCTGTTATGCGCGGGTCGAGAGTCAGCGCAGGTGACCTGCTTTGTGAGATAGCGGTAGATGACCGTGACTCAAACCTGCTCGAGGCTCAAAGCCGCCAAGAACAGGCGGAATTTGAATATATGGCGTCTTTAGACTTACAAGACAAAGGACTGCAATCGGATGTCATCGTTGCCCAACTCAAGGCCGCACTGCAATCGTCTAAAGCCGGAGTAGCTCGCTCAGAATTAGCGTTAGAAAGAACTAAGATCGTCGCACCCTTCGACGGCGTCGTTGAAACACGCAGCGTCGAACTAGGCGACCTACTAAATGCAGGAACTGTTTGCGCTTCTGTACTGGATGATAGCCCGATGTTATTAGTCGGGCTAGTTCCAGAGCAAGATATAGGCAGCCTAAGTGTCGGCGCCCGAGTAGCCGCCGAATTACTCACCGGGCAGCGCATAGCTGGCACGGTGAACTACCTCGCGCGCGCAGCTGATAATGTGTCCAGAAGTTACCGCATAGAAGTCGAAGTAGATTCTTCTTTTGAGGATATTCGCCAGGGTATTACAGCCGAAATTTTGGTGGATTCAGCCGATATTCAAGCACATCTGATCCCCTCCTCCTCTCTCACATTGGACGACAGCGGGCTAATCGGTGTTAAGACTATCGGTGCGAACAACATCGTCGAATTTAACAATGTTGAAATCGTCGGGGACAACACCAGTGCGATGAATCCAGGCGTTTGGGTTACTGGCCTAAACGGTACTGTCAATCTCATTACTTTAGGTCAGGAAATTGTCTTTCCCGGACAGCAAGTAGAAAGCAATTTCGACTGGTCTCGCTAGTCCTACTAATAATTTGCAGTATTGAAGAGAGCTCACTTCATGAAGAACTATATTGATGCCGCCGTATCGCGATCACGAACCACGCTGAGTGTTTTCGTCGCTATTATGATTACAGGATTTGTTTCCTATCTCGCAATTCCCGCCGAGCTAAACCCTGACGTTGAAGTACCTATCGTTATCACGACGATAATACACCAGGGCATATCGCCCGAGGATGCTGAGCGATTACTGGCGAAACCTGCCGAATTGGAATTGAAAACGGTCGATGGCATTACGGAGATCACCTCCTTCTCCAGTGAGAACGCGGCTACGATCGTTACCGAATTCGACATCGACTTCGAGTCTCAATACGCTCTAAGCGAAGTGCGTGAAGCTATAAATAGAGCAAAGGCGCGATTTCCGCAAGACACTGAAGAACCACTGATCCAAGAAGTTTCAGCGGCAACGCTGCCAGTAGTTCAGATCGCGATTGGTGGCGATGGAGTACCGGAACGCGTGTTGCTGCAGGTCGCCGAAGAGCTACAACGAGAAATAGAGATTCTACCTACTATTCTCGAGGCAGAGATGGTTGGCAATAGAGAGCAACTGTTAGAGGCAGTAATTGATCCCGCAAAACTCGAGACTTATGGAATCTCCAACACCTCAATAATACAAACCGTTTCCAGCAATAACCGATTGATTCCGGCGGGTCAGGTAGATACGGGGCAGGGA
>CALKDE010000038.1 GCA_938082955.1 uncultured Pseudomonadales bacterium | reverse complement strand
TTCAAGCAGAGCCAATGCTGCCCGGGATTTTGAGCAATCACGATTGTGATAGAGGCTAATCGTTGTCACTTAATTTCTCCTACAGAATCGGCGGGTTGCGCTGAGCTAGCCGAAAAAGTCTTATTTCCTAACTCTTTCTGGATTGTCTCATCGAGACGCTCGTAGAAGTCCTTTACCAAAAGCTGGTCGCTCGTCGTTGAGGTGGACTGCAGTGTATCTGTATTGTAGCTGCGCAGCGCCTTCCATACATCAAATAAGGTGCTACTTGCCACGGATCTTGTTGGCAGATAGCGCGGCGGTTGATCGGCGGTGCGACTGATAAGCCCTATTTTTTCAAGCGCTAGCAATGAATCCTCGATCACTATTGGATGACCGCTAAGGGTTTCTGCGAGTTCGGTCTCACTCAAGGGGGCAGTCCCTTCATTGAATCGATTGATTATCACCGCGGCAACCGACAGCCCGAGCTCTTCGGTTTGTGCAATACTGAGATTACTCGCACCGCGTACTATTCGTGTTTTTGATGGGTACTGATGGTAGTAGGCGATGCTGCTACCTATAAGAGCGACAAGCCAGCCTATATAGACGAAGAACATGACCGCCACAACCGAAGCGAAGGCGAGATAAATAGACTCTCTTGCAGAGGCAATGAAGAAGTCCTGAAAGACTGAGCCCATTAATTTCCAGATGACCGTAGTAACGAGCCCACCAATAAAAGCAGAACCAAACTGCACTCGCGTGTTTGGCAGGAAGCTATAGGCAAATGCAAAGGCCAGTGACATTAAAAATATCGGTGCTATAAATGCCACAAACTCGATAATAAACATACCGTAGCTGAGACTCTCCAACAGGCTGCTAAAAAAAGTGGTGTTGACCGATGAGGTGATGGTGATCGATAGGAATAACAGCAGCGGACTGACGATTACCGCGAAAAGGTATTCGCTAACACGGCTAGCCCACGATCGCCCCTGCCTGACTGACCAGATGTAGTTAAAGGAGCCTTCGATCTTGCGCATCATGTCTAAGACAAAGTAGAGCAATAAGCCGACACTGGTAATGCCTATTAATTCGACCTGTATTGCGTCCACATAGCTAAGAATATCAGCGGTGTAAGTATTTGCGTCATCGCCTAGCGGTTGTAGCAAGGTCAGCAGCGTGGGCTCTAAAGCATTGTGTACGCCTAAGCCTTTTAAAATCGCGAAGCTGAGTGCTAACAGAGGAAAGAAGCCGATTACTGTGGTGAATACCAGGCTCATTGCGCGCAAGGAGAGTTGGCCTTGAAGCAGATCGCGAACAACCGCTACAAATATCTGGCAGCTTCTTATCGCCGTTCGCTTGCGCAGAGGGAGCCGGGCACTGTCTTGCTGCCAGAGGTAGCCATTAACGCTGGCTTTAACCCGCGCCAAGAGGTTTCGCAGGCTTGTAATTGAAAGGCTCATAGGGTGTGTTTCGCAGATCGATGCGCTCTAGTATACGTGAGTCGCCGACATTTCTGTGTGGCCCCGCCCCGATGCAGGTTTGGCAGGTGGCTGCGTAACAACGCAAGAACAGCCAGATCAAGCCGCTAGCTGAACAGTGTGCGCAAAAAAGAGGCGATTTCGTCTGTCTCGATCAGCTGCTTTTGTGTTGCCACACGATTCTTGTACTCGATTACGCCGTCCGCTAGTGAACGCGGCGAAACGACTAAGCGATGGGGAA
This sequence comes from uncultured Pseudomonadales bacterium, assembly GCA_938082955.1. Taxonomy (GTDB): domain Bacteria; phylum Pseudomonadota; class Gammaproteobacteria; order Pseudomonadales; family Pseudohongiellaceae; genus UBA9145. Next base: position 4,730 of record CALKDE010000038.1, on the reverse strand, counting down.
TACCCATGAGTTCAGAATCGGCGAACTTCACGCCTGGGCTGGTTTTCTTGTCGCGGTCGTCCAGCAATACCTCTGCACCAATCTCCTGAGCTTGTTCATACAGGCTATTTCCAAATTCGACAATCTGTTCAGACTTGTGTGCATCAATCAGAATGATTACCAGCTGAAAGGGCGCGATAGCTTTGGGCCAGATGATTCCGTGCGCGTCATGATTCTGTTCGATACAAGCAGCGACGACTCGTGTCACACCGATACCATAGCAGCCCATGGGCATAACCACGGACTTACCGTTCTTATCGAGCACCTTTGCATTGAGGGCTTCGCTGTATTTAGTCCCCAACTGAAAAATATGACCGACCTCGATGCCACGTTTAATTGATAAGAATCCCTTGCCGTCCGGGCTGATATCGCCTTCTCGAACCTTGCGTATGTCCATGATGGCATTGGGACTGCAGTCATCAATCCAGTTAGCGTTGATGAAGTGATGGCCGGGTTTGTTGGCGCCGCAGACGAAGTTGTGCATCTCACTGGTGCTGTTGTCAGCAATACAGCGTATGCCTAAATCTGAAAGGCCAACTGGCCCTAGTGAGCCTGGGGGACATTCCAGTTTTTTCTGGATTAGCTCGTCATCTGCAAATTCCAGTGGAGAGGCGAGTCCGCTGATTTTTGAAATTTTGGTCTCATTCAGTTCCTGATCTCCACGCAGCAAGAGCGCGACGAGATTGTCGGTGCGCTCCCCCTCGTCGTTGGCGGCATGCACAAATAGAGTCTTCAGTATGCGCTGTGGCGAAACTGCCAGCGCGGCGGCTACTTCTTCTATAGTGCTCGCTTGGCCGGTGTCTACTAGTTCGCGAGATTTAGGCTCGCCGTCATCTTTATCATCGACGGGCGTCGGTGTGCCGACCGCAAGTTCAATGTTTGCTGCGTAATCGGATTCGCTGCTAAAAACGATTTCGTCTTCGCCGCTATCTGCCAGCACGTGGAACTCATGAGATGTGCTGCCGCCAATACTGCCGGAATCGGCAATCACCGGGCGATAGTTTAAGCCGAGGCGGTCGAAGATATTGCAGTAGGTCTGATGCATGACAGCATAGGTTTCATCCAGGCATTCCTGGCTCGCGTGAAAAGAATAGGCATCTTTCATGATGAACTCTCGTGAGCGCATGACGCCAAAGCGCGGGCGGCGCTCATCGCGGAATTTCGTCTGAATCTGATAAATATTTGCTGGCAGCTGGCGATAGCTGCTGTACTCACCACGGACGAGGTCGGTAATTACCTCCTCGTGAGTAGGGCCTAGGCAGAAATCGCGATCGTGGCGATCTTTAAAGCGCACCAGTTCTGGGCCCATGTGTTGCCAGCGCCCAGACTCCTCCCACAGTTCTGCAGGTTGAACGACAGGCATTGACACTTCCATGCCATCGGCTTTATTCATCTCTTCGCGAACGATCTGAGTGACTTTTTGAAGTACGCGTAGCCCTAGCGGTAGCCATGTATACAGTCCGCTGGCAAGCTTACGGATGAGGCCAGCTCTTAACATAAGCTGATGGCTTACTATCTCAGCATCCGAAGGCGTTTCTTTTACTGTCGCTATTAGGTATTTACTCGCTCGCATGGCTGATCCAATTTAGAATTAACTAGAGTTGATTAGACTGTATACCGAATATTTTAGACGTTGGTATTTCGCTAAATCACGTACTGTAAAATGTGAGAAAGGCAGCCTAAGGCTGCCTTTCTCATGGTTCTCTATAGAATCGCTGGTTTAGAGGCAGCTACAAGGGCTAGGCTCTATTTACACCAGTTTCTAGAAGTCTCTTTAGCACCCTTTATAGGGCAAATTCCTTGAGCTTCTTAAGAGGCAGTACTTTAACGCGTGTGCTAGCCGGCTTGCGAGGAATGTCCATCATCTCGCCAGGGCGGAAAGGGTTAGGTACATTTTTGCGAGCAGGTCGTGCTGGACGCTGTACAGATTTGATCTTCAGCAAACCTGGCAGAGTGAATTCGCCTACTGCGCGCTTCTTCACGTGACGTTGAATTAGAACACCCAGCTCTTCTAAGACAGCAGCAACTTCTTTCTTGCTTAGTGACGTGTTTTCTGAAATCTCGTTGAGAATTTCAGTCTTTGTAAACTTCTTTTGAATAGCTGGAGTTTTGCGTGTTTTTACAGCGCTTGTTTTTGGTGCAGCTTTCTTTGGTGATTTTTTAACAGCCATGCCAACTCTCTTTCAATTTATATTATAAGGTAAGTAGAATTCGTTCTAAGATTCGTGTTGTTTCAAATGTTATTCTGAGTAGTGAGATTTTGTTTTAATGCTTAATTTTGGTTGCTGACCAAGAATTAAAATTCCATCGTCTCTCAGGGGATGTATTTATAAATGATTCACATAGCGCTAGCAAGTAAATAGTGGAACTTTTCTGCACAAGCCTCATGTTTATCAATAGTCCGATAATTAAAGCGTCAAAATCGCAGATTAGCTTGCAAAAATCGCTAAAAAATCCGCAATCCTCGCCACATAAAAGATATGCTTTGTCAAACTACTTTGGTTCTGATTTGGCTTCAGGTCAGGCTTTTTGATGGAGTATTTTCTAAGAATCCTAAGCGTAAAAGTAAAAACCAGAACCGCCTTAATTCTAAAATCCAGTCGCTTCATGGCAAGCGTATAGCCCCGTTTTGTTAGTTGGATAATTTACGATTGATACAGATCTGGATCAGAAGTGGCTATTGTGTTTTTGATTTCTCGGAATAATCTTGTTCGGAACTCTCTTAAATCAACATCTAGATTTACACTAACCGGGCGCCGGATTAGGTGGAGCAGCAGATAATCCTCTGCATCAAAAACTAGCTTCATCGTTGGCGGTGATAGGTGATTTCCCCTTGTGGCTAGAGAGCGTGAAGCAGGCACAATTAGCGAAAGCTAAGCATTCTTCCCAAAAAGGGAGAGTTCACTGGCATTGAATTCTCAGTGCTGGGGTGGGGGAGGTGTCATGAAGGAGACGGCAGAGGATAAAAGCCACACAACAGAACGTAAAGAGAACGCAAAGAGAACGCAAAGAGAACGCAAAGAGAACGCAAAGATAGGTGCGAGAGAAAAACCATATAAGGTATAATCGCCGGCTTTTAGCAGCTCCAGCTCAGCCAAATCACGAGTCTGGGCCGAGAATCGATCTCAGCGCTGGAAATTAAGCCCAAGGAAACTGTTCGATGCCGATTTACGAATACCAATGCACGAAGTGCGAACACAAGATGGAGGCTCTACAGAAGATGAGCGAAAAGCCATTGCTGGATTGCCCCGCTTGTGGGAAACCGGGCTTAAGCAAGCTAATTTCAGCGGCGAGCTTCCGCTTAAAAGGTAGCGGATGGTACGAGACTGACTTCAAAACTGGCAATAAGAAGCAGCTAGCTGAATCTGAGTCGTCAGCTGAAAGTGGAAGTACTGCTGAAAAATCGGCAGGCGAAAAACCTGACTCACCCCCAAGCAAGGGAGACGGGAAAGCGGCAGTTAGCAAAGAAGCTACAAAAAATAAGGGAAAAGACAGCAAAAAGACGCCTTCAAAAACCTCGTCTAGTTAGTTAATTAATAGATCGGGCACTCGTTGCTACAAGGCCAGTCTCTACTAAATAGCCGCTTCAAAGGCGGATCAACATAAAGAAAAATATTGAAACAGGAAAACGCTATGCGCAGTAACTATTGCGGTGAACTAAACGAATCATTTGTGGGTGAGCAAGTCCAATTATGCGGATGGGTTCACCGCCGCCGAGATCACGGCGGGGTTATCTTCCTCGACGTGAGAGATAGAGAAGGGATCGCACAGGTTGTCTATGATCCTGATACCGTAGAAAGTTTCGCCATTGCTGAAGGTGTGCGTAATGAATTCGTAGTCAGAGTAACTGGGATCGTTCGCCTGCGTCCGGAAGGGACAGTGAACAATGATATGGGAACGGGCAAGATTGAAGTGTTGGGTAAGCAGCTAGAAATACTCAATGCAGCAGAAACACCGCCTATACATTTGGATGACCATTCGCAGGTAGGTGAAGACATCCGGCTGCGCTATCGCTACATCGACCTACGTCGCCCAGAAATGGCGGAAAGATTGCGATTTCGTTCGAAAGTCACCAATACCGTGCGTAACTTTTTAGATGACACTGGCTTCGTCGATGTAGAGACCCCACTATTGACCAAGGCAACACCGGAAGGTGCGCGTGATTATCTAGTACCTAGTAGAACCCATCCGAATAAATTTTTCGCGCTGCCACAATCGCCGCAGCTGTTTAAGCAGATTCTAATGGCGGCGGGCATGGACCGTTACTACCAGATCGCGAAATGTTTTAGAGACGAAGATCTGCGTGCTGACCGTCAGCCTGAGTTCACACAGATCGATGTTGAGGCTTCATTCTTAAATGAAGGGCAGATTATGTCTGTTATGGAGAAGCTGGTCAGCGATGTGTTTAAGAAGCATTTAGATGTCGATTTAGGCATTTTTCCTCGCATGTCACATGCACAAGCTATGCACCGCTTTGGCTCGGACAAACCAGATCTAAGGATTGATTTGGAGCTCGTTGATATCGACGATCTCATGAAAGATGTGGAATTTAAAGTATTTAGCGGCCCGGCAAACGATGAGCAAAGTCGCGTTGCTGCGCTGCGTGTTCCTCAGGGCGCGAGCATTAGCCGCAAGGCAATAGATGATTATACGAAGTTTGTTGGCATCTACGGCGCTAAGGGTTTGGCATG
>CALKDE010000037.1 GCA_938082955.1 uncultured Pseudomonadales bacterium | reverse complement strand
TTTGGCAATAATCAATTACACCTCAATTCGAGCCTAAATTGTGCGCCCTGCGTTAAGAAGACTTGCACATACTCGGGCCCGGGCGTCACTGAGGAATACGCGGGACGTGCATTCGCTGTTACTCCACCGTGTTTTGCATCTCACGGACCGGTTGAAGTGTGGCAGCAGTTCGAGAGTTTGCTGGGTAAATCCTAAAAGAAGAATAGTTAACCAATGCATCTGAGCTTTCTAATCTATTCCTACTTTCCATTTGGCGGATTACAGCGGGATTTTTTTCGCGTTGTAACAGAATGTATTTTGCGTGGGCATAAGATTACAGTCTATACGCTGAGCTGGGATGGTGATATTCCAAATGGCATAAATGTCATCTTGGTGCCCGTCACGACACAAAAGCGTATCAAACGAAACGAGGCCTACACAAAATGGGTTCAGTCGGCATTGAAGCAGCGCGATGACAGCGTAGTGATTGGTTTTAACAAGATGCCATTCTTGGATATCTATTTCGCCGCAGACCCCTGCTTCATGGAGAAGGCAATAGAGCAGCGAGGCCTCTACTATAAATTTACTTCGCGGTACAAACACTTCAAAGAATATGAAGAGGCAGTGTTTGCCGTATCGCGGCTCACTGAAGTGTTAATCCTGTCCCCCCGCCAGCGCACAGCATTCGAGAAATACTATCCTGGTTGCGAATTTCGTCTTCATCAAGTTCCTCCTGGAATTTCGGCAGATAGGAGAGTGGATACAATCGACAAAGGAATGGGAACTCAATTGCGGACTGAGTTGGGCCTCGCGTTGAATACAAAACTGCTTCTACAGGTCGGCTCGGGTTTTCGAGTAAAGGGCGTAGACAGGGCGCTCAGGGCAATGGCAGCTCTTCCGAAGCCACAGCTGGAGAACTGCCACTACCTGCTCATAGGGCAGGACAATCCTGATCGCTATCTACGGCTTGCCAAGAAGTTAGGCATTGCCGAACAATTCACTGTCCTGCCCGGTAGAGATGACATTCCTAGATTTTTGGCAGCAGCCGACTTGTTGCTGCATCCGGCCTATTCTGAGAGCGCCGGTTATGTGTTGTTAGAGGCGACTATCGCTGGACTACCGGTGCTTACGACATCAACCTGCGGTTATGCCTTTCATATTGAGCATGCCGAGTCCGGGCTAGTGTGTAATGATCCCTTCGAGCAAGCGCAGCTGAATAGCTATCTGGCACGGATGTTAGGGGACTTAGACACCGCGGATTGGTCGAAGAATGGCCTGGAATATGGCAAGCAAGACGAGCTATATTCGCAGGCGTCTGCCGTAGCAAGCTTTATCGACGAGTATTTGGCCAGAAAAGCCTAAGGCGCCGCGTATGCAGTATCTGAGTGAAGATTTAGCAAAGGAGCTCCCGAAAGGCGATTCGTTCCAGAACTTGCGAGCGATGGAAGGCAAGGTCTATCGAGATGTACAGGGAAGGAAGACTCTGCAATTCGCGCTCGCTGGAAAGAGCTATTTTATTAAGAATCACTTCGGCGTTGGCTGGAGAGAGATTGTTAAGAACCTTGTTCAGCTGCGTATGCCAATTCTGGGTGCCGAGAACGAATGGCGTGCAATCAGTAAGCTGCAATCGCTAGGTTTAGCGACGATGACGCCCATGGCCTACGGCAGCAGGGGTTGGAACCCTGCTCGAAAACAATCTCTCATCGTCACTGAAGACCTTGCCGGCACCATCAGCCTCGAGGACTACTGCAAAGATTGGCGTCAGAATCCGCCCGAGTTTGTATTGAAGCAAAAGCTTCTGAGTAAACTCGCTAGTATTAGCAGGACATTGCACCAGGGAGGAGTCTGTCATAGGGATTTCTATCTTTGTCACTTCTTAATGCCGAAGGACTGTCTCGATGGCAGTTCTGATCAGGTATTCGAGCTGTTCATAATCGATCTACATAGAGCTCTTATCAAGAATTCTCTGGGCATGCGCTGGATAATCAAAGACGTAAGCGGGCTTCTCTATTCGGCGATGGACATTGGGCTAACGCAGCGTGACTTCTTCCGTTTTATCAAAACCTATGACGACATGAACTTGCGCGACTCGTTAGCAGATAACGGTGCCTTTTGGGGTTCGGTGGAAAAGCGTGCGCTGTCTATGCAGAAGAAACTGGGATCGGTGAGTTAATGCTATGACGGTTTTCTCAAGCGCAGAACTTATCGTCATGGGTCGACATATACCTACGCCATTCGGCATTAGCGTTGAGACAGAGCAAGGCACAGTGCTGCTAAAGATTGATTCCTTGCTGCGAATCGTCCCTGGCAAGAGGCTGGTCGCTTTGTCCACTTGGCGCAGTCGCACCGTCATCGTAAAAATATTCATTAGCAGTAACCGCTGGAAACAGGGAGTGCTGAAAGACAGCACTGGCATGAATAGACTCAAGCAGGCGCAAATTCCAAGTCCTAACCTTCTCCTACAGACAACTACCTCTGATAAAAAGGCCGGTGTGCTAGTTATCGAGTATCTGCGCGAGGGAGCTAGCTTGGCGACGCTGTTTGATGAGGCCAAGAGTGAAGAGGACAAAACTAAAATATTGCAGATGGGTGTGAAGGCGGTGGCCGATTGTCACCAGGCGGGTCTGTGGCAGAATGACATTCATCTCGACAACTTCATGCTCTGTGCCGGTATTGTCTACGTTCTAGATGGTGCCGACATTAAGAGTAAGGGAAGTAGTCTGGATACTGAAACCCGCCTTGAAAATTTCGCGATGTTTCTTGCACAATTTCCTGTATCACAAGATGAACACTGGCAAGAGCTATTCGACCAATATAATAAGCAGGCATTCAGCTTTATAGCTGACGATGTTGCTGGCTTCATTAAGAGAATAATAAAGGCGCGGAGAAAACGGCTCGATGCTTACGAGCGAAAGCTCACCCGATCCACTACTGCAAACCGTTGTGAGCAGGGCTCAAACTTTTTCTATATCTACGATAGGTCGATACACTCTCCGGAACTGGATCGCTTTCTTGCCGACCCCGATAGCTTCATCACTGAGCAGCAGTTGTTGAAGGACGGCAATTCATCGACGGTGGCAAAGATCAAAATCAATGAGCGTAACTACGTGCTGAAGCGGTACAATATAAAAAGTTTCTGGCATGGCATTTCCAGAGCATTTCGTCCAAGTCGTGCGCACCACTCTTGGTGTAATGCCTGTGCACTGGAAATGCTTGGTGTGGCTACAGCACATCCGTTTCTGTATTTAGAAGAACGCATCTTTTGGCTCTTCCGCAAGCGCGCCTATTTTCTCTGCGAGTATATTGAAGAACTCGATCTGGGAACGGCATTGGAGAAAAAGGAACTAAAGAGTAGTGAGAACGAAATCGTCGTGTTGTTTAGAGACTTGTTCAAAATAATGGCGGACTATCGCATTAGTCATGGAGATATGAAGGCGACGAATTTCTTGCTACAAGACAAGGAACTGTATGTGTTGGACCTAGATTCCATGGTACGGAGCAGGTCCAGGGAGAGTTTCACGGGGAAGTTCAGCAAGGACTTAAAGCGATTCCGCAAGAATTGGGTGGGCACCTCGATGGAGCCTAAAATAGAAACGCTGCTAGCAGAGGCGGCAAAGTATTAGTTTGGCTTAGTCTATGACTGTCATTACATTAGGCTTGTCGGGAGCAATCGGGCACGACCCCGCCGCAGCACTGTTCATCGATGGCGAGCTGGCCGCTGCCGTGGAGGAAGAGCGCCTCATCAGGCGCAAGCACGCCTATGGTCAGTCGCCCTATCTTTCAGCGCGGCGCTGTATGCAGATCGCGCGTATAAACCCCGCGCAGATTGATCAGGTAGCTATTCCCTTTGCACCGATTAGTCTGTTTACGAAAGCCCGGTGGCACTATGCCTATCGTCATTGGTATGCCCCAGATCGTGCCTTCGATAGCTTGTTTAATGGAAATAGGCGCTATAGAAGATATATCGCCGAGCTGAAAGGGCTCTTAGAGAAACTCCATATTCCTGCAAACAAAGTGAAGATTGTGCCTGTGGAGCATCAGCTCGCCCATGCGAGTAGCGCCTACCACCTCGATGAGCGAGAAGGCAAAACCGCGATATTCTGCAACGATTCGAAGGGTGAGTACGCGAATATTTTTCTCGGCTACGGGGAGAATGGCAAGATCGAAAGAGTCAAAGAATTCTACAATCCTGACTCACTGTGTGGCATGTACGCGGCGCTTACTGATTACCTTGGCTTTGAAATTCTCAAAGGTGAAATCAAGGTAATGGGTATCGCTCCCTTCGGCGACGCCTCGAAGTACGACCTTTCCTGTCTTGCGAAATTTAATGGCAAGAAATTCAAGGTAGACAATACGTTGATTGGCACGGTCGGGATTCGCCGTTACAAGGCAAAATCTAAGGGGCACTACTTTAGTCAGAAGCTAGTGGACATGTTGGGACCCAGGCGTGTAGGTAATCTAGTCGATGATCCTTACGTGCACTATGCGGCGGCGATACAAAAACTCTATGAAGATCTCTCCGTCGAACTGATTCGACACTACTTATCAGACTTTCTTGCTGAGACCGGGCGACTTGCTATTGCCGGCACAGGGTCGATGAACATTCGCTTGAACCAGCGTCTTGCAAATCTGCCCGAGGTTAAGGAACTAGTTGTTCACCCGGCCTGCAGTGATGCAGGCACGGCAATTGGCGCCGCGAGCTTTGCGGTGCGGCAATCAGGCACCAAGATTAAGCCAGTTACGCATATGTTTCACGGTCCTTCATACAGCGCCGAGCAGTGTATCGAAGCCTGCAAGTCGCACCGGGATAAACCACTTTGGGAGGTTTTAGAGAAGCCCTATGAGAAGGCTGCAAAGATTCTTGCGCAGGGGCATTTACTTGCCTGGTACAAAGGCCGA
>CALKDE010000036.1 GCA_938082955.1 uncultured Pseudomonadales bacterium | reverse complement strand
ACAGAAAGACACAATCATCAAAGACTACGCGCAAAGCGAAGGTGATACAGGTTCACCCGAAGTGCAAGTGGCTTTGCTGACAGCAAACATTAACGAACTGCAGTCGCATTTCAAAGAACACATTCACGATCATCACTCTCGTCGTGGACTCATCCGAATGGTGAACAGCCGTAGGAAATTGCTTGATTACTTGAAGCGCAAAAGCCTAGAACGTTATGCGTCTTTGATCAAGCGACTTGGTCTACGTCGATAAGAACGTGTCGATAACAATCAATCGTAAATGACTTGCGTAGAGCCTGATGAGTTGGCTCTGCGCCTAATTAAATAATTAGGGAAATATTATGTTTAACCCAGTAACTAAGACGTTTCAATTCGGTGGCCAGACGGTTACTTTGGAAACCGGTAAGGTAGCGAGACAGGCAACAGGTTCTGTTGTTGTAAGCATTGGAAATACGACGGTACTTGCGACCGTAGTGGGCCGTAAGAAAGCTAACCCTGGCGCAGCTTTTTTTCCGTTGACAGTTAATTACCAGGAAAAAACCTATGCTGTAGGTAAAATTCCTGGAGGATTCTTCAAGCGCGAAGGCAGACCTACTGAGAATGAGACTTTAACATCACGTCTTATCGATCGCCCGATTCGTCCTTTATTCCCGAAGGGCTTCATGAATGAAGTGCAGGTAATTTGTACGGTAGTGTCTGCTGACAAAAATGAGCAGGCAGATATTGCAGGATTAATAGGCGCGTCAGCGGCCTTGTCTATTTCGGGCATTCCTTTTGCTGAGCCTATCGGCGCAGCTCGTGTCGGTTATGATACTGAAACTGGTTATATGCTTAACCCTACCAACACACAGTTGGAAACATCGCTTCTTGATATGGTTGTAGCGGGAACGGAATCAGCGGTGCTAATGGTCGAGTCTGAAGCTAAGCAGCTAAGCGAAGATCAAATGTTGGGCGGCGTTCTTTTTGCACATCAAGAAATGCAGGTTGTAGTCAGTGCTATCAAAGAATTGAAGGCCGAAATTGGCAAGCCATCATGGGGCTGGGAACCAGAACCGGTTAATGAAGAGTTAACTGCTGCCGTTGCAGCTCAAGTTGGAGTTGGTGTTACCGAGGCTTATCAAGTTTCTGAGAAGATGGCTCGTCAGGATGCTCTTGGAGCCTTGAAGGCGCAGGCTGTTGAGCAGCTAGCTAACGATGAGTCAGGTGTTAGTTCCGACGACGTAAAAGATGTTTTTGCGAAGCTGGAGAAAAGCACTGTACGCAACCGCGTATTAGACGGTAATCCACGTATCGATGGTCGAGATACTACAACCGTTCGTGCAATCGAAGTTGAAACTGGCGTTCTGCCTAAAGCTCACGGTTCTGCATTGTTCACACGCGGTGAAACACAGGCCTTGGTTGTAACGACACTTGGCGCACTGCGTGATTCGCAACTTATCGAAGACCTTCAGGGTTCGAGAAAAGACCCATTCATGTTGCACTATAACTTCCCTCCCTATTCAGTAGGTGAGACTGGTTTCATGAGCGGCCCGAAGCGACGTGAGATTGGCCATGGCCGTCTTGCTAGACGCGGCGTTGCTGCTGTTATGCCTCCCGAAGAAGAATTCCCGTACGCGATCCGGGTAGTTTCTGAAATCACCGAATCTAACGGTTCAAGCTCCATGGCGAGTGTCTGCGGAAGCAGCTTAGCAATGATGGATGCTGGCGTTCCTATCGCAGCTCCAGTAGCTGGTATTGCAATGGGCCTTATCAAGGAAGGCGATCGTTTTGCAGTCCTAACAGATATCCTTGGTGATGAAGATCATCTTGGCGATATGGACTTCAAAGTTGCCGGAACAGCCGCTGGTATCACTGCTCTGCAGATGGACATCAAGATTCAGGGCATTACCGAAGAGATCATGGAGATTGCTCTTGAGCAGGCTCATACAGCTAGAAATCATATTTTGGACGAGATGAATAAAGTCATCTCAACTGCTCGAGAAACGGTTTCTGATAACGCGCCAGCAATGGCTATGATCAAGATCGATACAGATAAGATTCGTGACGTTATCGGTAAGGGCGGTGCAGTTATCCGTGGCATTACTGAAGAGACTGGCGCATCAGTTGATATCGACGACGACGGCAATGTTCGCATCTATGGCGAAGACGCAGACTCTCGTGATGCTGCTCTTGAGATGGTTAATGCCATTACAGCAGAAGCTGAAGTAGGCAGGATCTACAATGGTAAGGTAGCCAGAATCGTCGACTTCGGCGCGTTCGTTACAATTTTGCCGGGCAAAGATGGCTTGGTTCACATCTCTCAAATCTCGCAAGAGCGTGTAGAGAATGTAAACGAGCATCTGGAAGAGGGTCAGGACGTTCTGGTTAAGGTTCTGGACACCGATGCTCGAGGCCGTATTAAGCTGAGCATCAAAGAAATCAGCGAAGAGGAAAGAGCCGATCACGTAGCTTAATCTTCTTGACGTTCTAACAAAAAGCCCGAGCACTGCTCGGGCTTTTTCGTTCTGGTCTCTTATTCATTTCCAAATAGGACTGCAGATGATAATGGATGGTGTCAGAAATTTTAAGCCACCTGTAAGAATTTGGTCCTCAAGATATACAGAAATTTCTGTGAACTTAAGACTGGTGTGAATCTGGCTGCTAAGAAGCTGCAGGTATTAGTCTTAAAGAATGTGCCTGGAAGCTAGGCTATTGTCCTAAGCGTTTTCGCTGTTACAAAACCCCGTCGGCGTTATTCCATAACGCTTTTTGAGTACCTTGTTGAATACAGTTAGCGAAGCATAACCTACATCTAAGGCAACGTTCGAAATAGGCTTGCTGGTAATACAACGTTATTTTACTCTATCTTTCTTTAGGGCGGCCTAAGAAGGCGGGCATAATTAATCATCAAAAACACAGCTTTTACTCGCGTAAATGACGCCGATTTTTATCAGTTCAGTCGCAGCGTTATCCTGTGCGCATGCCCGTATCAGAGCGCTTTTCTCAAGTGCTCCAGAATTTGTCGGTATTTGCTGTTAGAAAAAAGGTAGTCGAAACATGTGTTAGCAGAATGCTGTACTAAGTGGCAAATTGGGGATATTGAATACTTTGCTGCACGTTAACCTGAAGCCCTCTTGAGACGAAAGGCTAGATGTTCGAAATCAAGCTAAATGCTGCTAAAAACCGGCTAATTAGCATAAAAACAGCAATTATGAACTGAAAGCGTTTACTAAGAGTCATCCAAGTGCTTCCTTAACCCAAATATTCTAGAATTAGCCAAGAATAGTTCAGAATTCACAAGACAGCCATGGTAAATTTTGTTTCAATTCCAATGCGTGCTGAGCAGTTGCTTGTGCTGCTCCAAAAAAAAGCGATTTGCCCGCCTAGGCAGGTAGGGTAGACCAAAAATACCAATAAAATGGAGAATTCACTGCTGATGAATATAACTAAACGATCGATATTTAGCCACATCGCAAAACTATCCCAGGTCTTGGCAGTTCTATCTGTTATGTCATTACCGACTCTGGTAAATGCCCAATCTGATGAAGTCACATTCCATAAGGATATCGAACCAATTTTGCAGCGCAGCTGTCAGAATTGTCATCGCCCCGGGGGTGTCGGCCCTATGCCGCTTGTGTCATACGACGAAGTAGCACCTTTCGCTGGACTGATCGAATACAAGACTGCACTGCGCGATAGAGCCGGAGCGATGCCGCCATGGTATATGGAAAAGGACATTGGTATTCAGGACTTCAAATTCGACCCGTCATTGAGCGATGCAGAGCTTGCCGCTATCTCAACCTGGGCACGAAGCGGAACGCCGAAGGGTGATCCCGCAGACGCGCCTGAGGCGCTAGCCTTCAGCGATGATCTGAAGTGGACGGCAGGTCAACCCGATCTCGTTGTCAGCACAAACGATGTAACCAAATTAGCAGGCACTCCTGATTGGTGGGGTGAGATTGATAGAATAGCTATCCCTATAGAGCAAGATCGCTATGTGAAGTCTGTGGAAATCGTTGAAGTCAACGATGTGAACAACAGTGCCGGCACAGGTCGAGACACCGTTGGCGGCAGGTACATATTTCACCACATGATCTGGTCAACGGCCGAGATAGACGAAAACGGGCAGCGTATCGCAGAGACTGCAACCGGCTGGCCAGTGCATGAAGTAGGGCGCAACGCAGACATTTTCGATGTGGACGGTGGACGCCTACTTAAAGCGGGTACCTTCCTCGTTTCTGATTCTGTTCACATGCATTCCAATGGCAAAGACACTACAGCGCACTTGGAAGTTGGGTTCCGTTTCCATCCGGTTGGTTACGAGCCAAAGTACGAGCGAGCTACTCTGGGCTTGGGTAATGGCGTAGACATTAGTATTGCGGGCAACGAAGACGCTCAGGAACTACATGCCTATACCGTGCTCCAAGATCACCTCAAAATCATTACATTCGAGCCACATTTGCACGCCCCTGGTGAGCGCATGTGTCTTGAAGCGATATGGGGCTATACGGTAGAGACACTTTCCTGTGTTGGTTATGACCATAACTGGGTACGTGGCTATGCGTACGATAACGATGCACAGCCTCTGTTGCCGAAGGGGACTATTCTCCACATTGTCGGTTATATGAATAATACTGAAACCAATCCCAATGTCCCTGACCCAAGAAACTGGCAGGGATCTGGTAACCGATCCGTAACCAATATGTTTATCGATTTGGGCATGCGGGTAAAAATGGATGACGAGCAATTTTTTGAAGAAATGGAAAATCGACGTCAGACACTAAATCTTGGACCAAACGATCATGTGATCGGTTGTCCATTATGTTTGGCGCCACTTGTTGCGCCGGTAAATTCCACAGATGAAATAAGTAATGAAGTTGCATTGCAGGGGACAAATTAGATATGCAAAGTTTAAAACTAGGAAGCGCGAGAAAAGCCTTTAGGTTTTTCGTTGTCGCGCTCAGTGCTGTGATTTTATCACCGTTAGTATCAGCTGATACTTACCGTAGCGGACAGCACATCGAGCCGGCATTTGAAGGTTGGCGGCCAAACGAAGATGGCACATTCAACATGATGTTCGGTTACATGAACGAAAACTGGGAAGAAGAGCCAAACGTGGATGTTGGCGAAAACAATATGTTTACTCCCGGCGAGGCTGATCGTGGCCAGCCTACTCACTTCCTTCCGCGTCGTAATCGCTTTACCTTCGAAGTTCAGGTTCCTTCTGATTGGGGTGATCGCGAGCTGGTATGGACACTAAATGTGAATGGAGTTGATCGCAAAGCCTACGGAACATTGAAGGATGATTACTTGGTCGACAATATGGTGATTGCATCTGAGACGGGCTCTCTTGGTGCCGGAACTAGTAGCCCTGAATCACGCGCTAATCTTCCGCCGGTAACTACGGTTCAAGGTGATGATATCCGCACAGTAAGAGTGGGCCAGGCTATGGCTTTGCGCACTCATGTTGCTGACGATGGCATTCCTACTCCTACCGATCCAGTGGAGCAAGCTAGAGAGTTTGCGGAGTTTGTCGGCGGTCCTCTTGCGGTTGCTTTTGTAACTGAAGAAGGTGTTCGCCAACGCCTGTTGATGTCGCCGCCAATAAAGGTGACGGTCCAAAAAATAAACGGATTGTTCTTGTCATGGAATGTTTACCGCGGAGCAGGAGATGTTCAGTTCAGTCCGCAGCAAGCCAAGCCATGGGAGGATACTCGTGCTGGGTCACATTCTCCTTGGGGAACCCTTTGGATGCCGCCAAAAAGCCCCGAAGATGGAATGCATGATGTGGAAGTGACTTTTGATGAGCCTGGAACCTACGTTCTATGGGGACGGGCTGATGACGGTGGTCTCTATGACGATGCTTATATCACGGTAAACGTGACTGAGTAGCATTCGTTTGATATTTCAATGAATGCTAATCTCAAAAGGGCGGTTTACCGCCCTTTTTTGTGGGTGGGATTTCTAGCTCTTGCTTACACTGTTCGCTACACACCAGATCAGTGCAGCGCCTAGATCACGATACGGCTGTGTTCGTTAGGGCTTCCAGGACTTGTATTATGAAGAGACTAGTTGGCCTGCGATCGATGCCGCTGATTTTGTTGAGAGGCTCTACAGATTTCTAAAATCAGGCGCATCTTAGGTGTCGTGAATCATGCCGCCGGACCTGGTGTTAGTGTGGATGTTGCGAATACATTGCACAGGATCGATCCGGGCATCATTCGTAGCGATCCAAGTGTACGCGGTAAAACCGGCAGAGTAGTGATGAAGTTTATCAAGCCCGCTTTTTAAGATTCGTTCTGCGAATTTAAATTGGCGCGCGCTTACATGTTTCTGCGGTACTGCCCCCCAACTTCGAAGAACGTGTCTGTTATCTGACCCAAACTGCAATAGCGCACCGCGTGCATCAACTCTTCAAAGACATTTTCGTTATTGATAGCCGCGCGCCGCAGTCGTTCTAAGGCCGCCTCAGCATGCTCGGCATTCTTAGATTTGAATGCCGCTAAACGATCTATCTGGCTTTGCTTCTCCGCTTCGGTTGAGCGTGCCAGTTCTATCTCCATTTCCGCTTCAGGCTCTGGATTTAGAAAAGTGTTAACCCCAATCAAGGGCAAGCTGCCATCGTGTTTACGGTGCTCGTAGTACATTGATTCGTCTTGAATCTTACCGCGCTGATAGCCAGTTTCCATAGCCCCTAAAACTCCGCCGCGTTCGGAAATGCGTTCAAACTCCACAAGTACCGCTTCTTCTAAGAGATCGGTTAACTCATCAATGATGAACGAACCCTGACTCGAGTTTTCGTTGACAGCTAAACCCCACTCTTTGTTGATAATTAGTTGTATAGCCATCGCTCTGCGAACCGAATCCTCAGTAGGTGTGGTTACCGCTTCGTCGTAGGCGTTCGTGTGTAAGCTATTGCAGTTGTCATACACGGCAATCAATGCCTGCAGCGTTGTGCGGATATCATTAAATGACATCTCCTGTGCATGCAAGGATCTACCTGATGTTTGTATGTGGTATTTCAGTTTTTGGCTACGCTCGCTGGCGCCATATTTAAAGCGCATGGCTGTAGCCCAGATGCGACGAGCTACACGGCCCAAGACTGTGTATTCCGGGTCCATACCATTGGAGAAGAAGAACGATAGATTATGCGCGAAGTCATCCACCTTCATGCCGCGAGCAATATACGCCTCTACGAAGGTGAAGCCATTAGAAAGCGTGAATGCGAGTTGCGAGATGGGGTTAGCGCCAGCCTCGGCTATGTGATATCCCGAGATTGAAACAGAATAGAAATTGCGAATCTTGTTGGCTGTGAAATACTCTTGAATATCGCCCATTAACTTGAGGCTAAATTCAGTGGAGAAGATGCAAGTGTTCTGGCCCTGATCCTCTTTTAATATGTCCGCTTGAACAGTGCCGCGGACATTTTCAAGTGCCTGCGCTTTTAGTGACTGGTATTGCTCGGCAGTCGGTGGGGCATTGTTCGCGTCCTTAAACTTTTCTACCTGCTGATCTATTGCAGCATTCATATACATTGCGAGTATCGTTGGCGCGGGCCCGTTTATTGTCATCGACACGGATGTTGTAGGGCTGCATAGATCAAAGCCGCTATAGAGTTCTTTCATGTCATCGAGCGTGGCGATGGAGACGCCGGAGTTACCTACCTTGCCATAGATGTCCGGTTGCACCGCTGGATCGAAACCATACA
>CALKDE010000035.1 GCA_938082955.1 uncultured Pseudomonadales bacterium | reverse complement strand
CCGTTAATTTCCAGTGCTAAACTGGTGAATTGGCCCGCTATGAAGGTGTCTACATCGGCGTCGATCTTCAGTGAATAGAGGTTTTCTGTCCAATGAATATTGTCGACTACGGTTCCTTGGATCCACTGGACCATTTTGGCTGCTCTAAGGTGTGGGGTAGGGGGCTGGAACTATGGTATGAATTTCTATAGTCTCCTAGCAAGCAGTAATTAGATCTCCCTTTCTCTATTAGTGCGCGATCGTTTTGTGGATCGCCAATACAGAGAAGTATAGAAGACAAATAATTGGTGAAAAAAGATGGTAGCAAGCTGGTTTGAAATAGCTCTTTGGAAACGTATATTCGCGGCGCTCATATTGGGTGCGATCGTGGGAATGATCTGGGGCCCAGGCTCTGACAGCATTGCCTGGGTCGGCACCTTATTCGTGAGGCTAATCCGGATGATAGTTGTACCTCTGGTTTTTGTAACATTGATTTCGGGTGTGGTGTCCATGGGTGACCCGAATAAGCTCGGTTCGCTTGGCGTTAAGACGCTGGCTATTTATATGGCTACTACCTTGGCAGCTATCACAATAGGGTTGATTCTTGCGGTAATCTTGCAGCCCGGTGTTGGTGTTGATTTTTCTACGGCTGTTCCTCTGCAGGTCCAAGAGGCTATTCCACTGTCCGAACGCCTGATGAGTATCGTGCCACATAACCCAATAGCTGTTCTCGCCGAAGGGAATATGCTGGCAATTATCTTCTTTGCGCTGCTAGTTGGCGTAAGTTTGCTAACAATCGGTGAAAAAGGCAAACCTGTCGCCGATCTGATGGAATCCAGTAGCGAAATGATGTTGCGCATAACCCATTGGATTATGGAGGTTGCACCTTTTGGCGTGTTCGCTTTGATTGCCTCTGTGGCGGGAACTCAAGGTATTGGGGCGTTGCTTGATGTAATACTCTTGGCGGTGGCCGTCTTAATTGGTTCGGCTGTCCATCTACTTATAGTTCATGGTCTCATCATTATAAAACTTACGTTGAAGTTGTCACCGATCATGTTCTTTCGAGGTGCGCGTGACGCTATGTTAGTCGCCTTCTCTACCTCCTCAAGTTCGGCAACATTGCCCGTGTCGATGTCGGTTGCCGAGGAGAATTTGGGTATTCGACCGATAATCGCCTCTACTGTTCTGCCTCTGGGCGCTACGATTAATATGGATGGCACGGCACTGTATGTGGGTATAGTTTCTGTTTTCGCCGCTCAGGCTTTTGGAATCGACTTGGTCTTTTCGGATTATGTGTTGATTGCGGGCTCCACAACGTTGGTATCTATAGGTACAGCCGCTGTTCCTGGTGCTTCACTATTTCTCATCGCTGCAGTCACTCAGACCATAGGAATGAGCCCTGAACAGACGGCGATTGTGATTGGATTCATTTTGCCTTTCGACCGTCCCTTGGACATGCTGCGCACAGCGGTAAATATTGGTGGCGATCTTTCGGTTTCAACAGCCGTTGCCAACTGGGAAAATGAGTTCGATAAAGACATCTTCGAGAGGCCGATTAAGTTCTAGATTTTTTTCAGGTTGCTGGATTACAGCGGCGGTGTGCTTAGAACGAATAAGTGATCGTTGCAGAGAGCCTGACGTCTTCGGCAAAGAAGAGTAGTGGAGATTCTTCGTTCGAGGTAATGCTGATTATCTGACCGCCGACTGCCCAGTTGTCATTGATGGTGTAGTCTGCTCCGACAAGTGCCAGCAGGGAATTCGCAGCGAGATCGCCCTGCAGTGTCGATGAGATAACCAAGTCGCTATTCATCAGCGTATTGCTGTAGCGCACCAGCCAACTCCCAAATACTCCGTCGTTTATCAGTGACTGTCCAGGCAGCAAGCCCTCATCTTCATCTAATAACATCTGTGCTTGTATGCCTAGGCTGACGCTCTGTTCGTTGCTGATGGCGTATTCGAAACCCATCGAGGTGCCGATTTGGTCTTTCTTCAGATTCACAGGGTTGGCGAGGCTCGCCGTTCCGGGGAAGCTGAAGCTGTCAGCTAGTACGTCGTGGCTATAGGCTAGGTCAAAATTCAACAGCAATTTACCGATAGCGCGATTCGCGCTGAACCCCAACAAGAAGAAGTCGTTGGTCTCCGCTACAGCGTCACCTATGAGGTTTGCAGGGTCTTCATAGCGCAGCTGATTCTCGTAGAGATACGCGGCCATGAAAGATATATCGCTGCCTTCGAACGATCTGCGCCACTGCGTGCCTGCTTCAAATAACATGCTGCTTTCGCGATCGTATTCGGTAAGATTGAATTGGGGTTCGAAGAAGAAGGGACTGCCTCGTACTGCCGCTGGATTGAATTCGGGGTAGATATTGACGAAGCTAGAGATGTTGGAATTCTCGCCAAAATAGTCCCAGACCAACATCGTTTGATTTAGCCTAGCATCCTCGATATCGATGATGTTGAAGTCGCGAAACTCGGTAGTGTTGATAACATCCAATACCGAATTGCCTACGGTTTCGCCCCAGACAACCGTCTGGCGACCGAATTTCAAGCTGTGTTGGCCGAAGCTGCGTTGTAGGAAGAATTCGTTGACTCGATATTCGGTATCGATCTTGTCCCCCCCGGCTTCATACTCATAGTCGTCTTTCCAATAGCTTCTAATCTGACCGCTGGCGCGCAAGAGCCAGCCGGGAGCAAAAGCATTTTGATAGCGGATATTGGCGCCGAGCCGATTGGTTTCTAAGTCAGCCTTGCGGGGAAGGGAAAAGCCCGGAGCAATATCAACTGAATGATTGTTTACCTGACCGGA
>CALKDE010000034.1 GCA_938082955.1 uncultured Pseudomonadales bacterium | reverse complement strand
TAGTTCAAAATTGAGAGCAAGTAATGACAAAGCGACACTAAAGTCCTGCAATTCGTCGAGCGTGTCAGTGCTGTGATAGCGATTAAGATGATCGGCTATATCAAATTTCCTATTATTGTCGGCGTTACTGTTCCTAAATAGAGTCTCTTCGATCATAGGCTCTAAGGAGCGGTTGTGGTCAACCACTATGCCGATGTGTGCGTCAGGAAACTCTCTAGCCTTGGCTTGGCACCAGTGTATGCATTCATCAATCTCTGTGCTGTTGCTCTGATAACTGCGATAAGCGCTATCTCTACTGGCGAAGACGGGACCTAACTGTGTGTCTTGGGTAGTTTCACGCGACCACTGTAGCTCGCAAACGCGAGCGAGGGCGTCGAACAGCTCTACGTACAAAGGAGGCGGTTGGTTGAAATTGATTAGAGCGATCTTGTTGGGCAGTATCGGCTTAAGTTGTTCGATATGCTTTGCGATTACCCTGCTGGCGTCGCTTAGGCTAACAGCATTTATTTTCTTACAGCGCGCCTCGAATTGCTCGCTCCAATCAAGAAATGTCTGAAAGTCTGCCGCTCCCCTATAGCGTTCTGTTTCGCTGCTAGCGGCAACGTCCCATTGTTGAAAAAATCGATAACTTCGTGCAGCTGAGTTTGCAGTTTCTTCGCTATTGAGAAGCGGGTATTTTTCATGGCTGGATCGTACTATTTGTAGCCAGGTCTCCTGTTCGTCGAAGCGGCCAAGTAGTTGCATCTCATTGAAGGGTGCTATTGCTTGAGAAGCGGCGAGTTGCCATAGTTGTTGAATGTAAATATCGATTGCAAAGACAGCAGGTCGCTCCCAGGTCTTTGCTTTCTCATGGCTACTTCGATAACCACTCGCGTATTCGCGTAGGATTCCGTCCACTCCTGCGTTGTTAGGAGTTAGTAGCGTGAAGCCATTGCCTAGCAGTGGTAGTAACGCATCGATGTCAAAACGGCGAATAGCCACGGGTCATCCCAGCCTGTTGAGGTGTGATGCCCAGGCTAAGAACTCTTCTCTGCTGCCGCGGTAGATAACACGATCGAGTTTCTTGTTCATCTGGTATTCGTACATGGGATCGTAGTATTCGGATAGCAGCCGTTCTATCCAATGCCTGTGCAGCGTCTCGGATTCGACAGGATCATTGTGGTTGAGTGCCTGCTCCATCGTCGTATGCAGTTCAGCATGTCTTTCGGCTCCAAGGCGACGCTGTATTCGCTCTAGACTCCCTAGCAGAAACGCAGAGAAGTTCTCTTGGGCGGCATCGGCGTCGTCATTCTGAAAATCTTGGAAATTTGAGTAGATGTAGTCTTTGTAGATCGTTTCTACTCGTGCCTCCATAGACTCTTCAAGCATGGCGATAGGGGAGGCTGTCATTTTGTCATGGAATTCTTTCGGAATAGACATCGAGCCGATAGATCTGCTTTCGTCCTCAAGAAAGAGTTGCTGTGCATTCTCGAAGGGCAGTTTTAGTAGGGCTATAGCGAGTTGGTTCTCGAAATCGATTTGACTGGGCTGGCCCTGGATACGCTTGCCGAATGCAGAGCCGCGATGGTTGGCCAGGCCTTCGAGATCGATACTAAAATTCAGAGAATTGAGTAGATGCGTCTTGGCGCTTCCTGTTTTGCCGCCAATAATCATGAATTGAGAACGTAGCCTAACCGTTTCTATTGTATCGATCAGGTAACGCCGCAGTGCTTTATAGCCGCCCTCAACCAGCGGCACTTCGATATTCAGGTCCGCTAGCCATTGCTGCACTGTTTGAGAGCGTAAGCCGCCGCGGAAGCAATACACTACCGCAGAAGGATTCGCGAGGAGGAATTCCTGCCAATTGTTGAGCCGTTGTTCTTTGCTCACGCCGCTGACTAGTTCATTCCCCAGATTAATCGCGGCATCTTTCCCTGCATTTTTATACTTTTTTCCTATCTCGTGCCGTTCACTATCTAAAAGCAGCGCAAGGTTAATAGCATTAGGAAAGGCGCCGTGTTCGAACTCGAGCGGTGCACGAACGTCTATTAACGGCAGATCTTGAGTGAAGAGGTCTTTGAATTCTGGTTCGCGAAGGAGTAGAGGCATCTAGGGTCAGGCACGTATTTAAGGAAATCAGAAAGTTAACTTTTTCGTGAAGATGAAGTGTAACACTTAGGCCTATTCAGCCCTAGGATAGCGACAGGCATTACTGATAGCGTACTGGGCTTTGCGGTAGTACTCGGCACGCCGTATCATTGACAGGGTGATAGGAGCTGATGGTAAGCAGCTGGAATTTGTTAGTCTGGGAG
Source organism: uncultured Pseudomonadales bacterium (assembly GCA_938082955.1). Lineage (GTDB taxonomy): Bacteria > Pseudomonadota > Gammaproteobacteria > Pseudomonadales > Pseudohongiellaceae > UBA9145. The sequence goes on along the minus strand of CALKDE010000034.1, from coordinate 2,725 downwards.
TAGAGCAATCTCAAGAGAAAGTAGTGACGATAGTGGTAATGCAGAGGGCGAGACTATCGACCCCTTCGATATGGTACGCAAGATAAAGGGCCGCGGGCCAGCGCCGGTGCACCTGTGGGACCCGCCATTCTGCGGCGACATGGATATGGTTGTTGCTAGAGATGGCACTTGGATCCACGAAGGAAAACCGATTCGTCGCGCTGCCTTGGTTGAGCTTTTCGCCTCGGTTCTAAAAATCGCAGACGATGGCGAATACTATCTGGTAACACCCGTTGAGAAAGTTAGGATACAAGTTGAAGATTGCCCTTTCGTGGCTTTGGATATGGATGTCCAGGGGGAGGGGAGTCAGCAGAGATTAATTTTTACCACGAATATTGGGGAGAAGGTCGTGGCCTCAGAAGAGCATCTGCTGACGATTCAAGTAGATCCAGATAGTGGTGAGCCACACCCGAGTATCCATGTGCGTAGTGGTCTGAATGCGCTAATAAATCGTGCCGTTTTCTACCGCCTAGTTGATCTTGCGGTGCCAGGTGAAGCTGAATCAGGACAGTCCGCGATGGGTATCTGGAGCGACGGGCAATTCTTTGCCCTGGATGAGCGGGGCTCGATGCAGCCCAAGGCTAGAATTTGATCCCACAAATGGCTCTCTCAGTTGACCTAAACCACTAAAAACGGCATTATTGCCACCTTTTTTCGGGCCGTGAAAAAGGATTTTCTGTAGCCTGACCTAGTTGATTACTAGTGATAAAAGCTAAACCACTCTTGTTAGACACTACTATGGAGAATCCATGAAGATTCTTGTTGCGATAAAGCGCGTCGTTGATGCGAATGTTAAAGTTAGGGTTAAGAGCGACGGCACGGGCGTCGACCTTACCAATGCCAAGATGGCGATCAATCCATTCTGTGAAATTGCCATTGAAGAAGCGATCCGGATCAAAGAATCCGGTGCGGCGGATGAAGTCATCGCTGTATCGGTAGGCCCCCAAGTTAGTCAGGAGCAAATTCGTACGGCGCTGGCGCTGGGTGCCGATCGAGGAATACTCGTTGTCACGGACGAGCAGGCAGAGCCATTGGCTGTTGCCAAGATCCTCAAAGCGATAGTCGATAAAGAGGGTATCGATCTGGCCATCTTAGGAAAGCAGTCCATCGATACTGATAACAATCAGGTAGGGCAAATGCTTGCTGCGTTGTGCAATTACCCACAGGGCACGTTTGCCAGTAAGGCCGAAATAAAAGACGGCATGATTGAAGTGACCCGCGAGATTGATGGCGGCGAACAGACTGTGTTGCTTAGTCTGCCGGCAATCCTGACGACTGATCTGCGTCTAAACGAGCCGCGCTATGCTTCATTGCCAAACATCATGAAAGCAAAGAGGAAGCCAATAGAGGCGACAACGCCTGCTGAGCTAGGTGTCGATATCACATCGAAACTGCTGACCCTCAGTATTGCTGCACCGGCGGAGCGAACTGCGGGAATTATCGTCGAGTCTGTCGAAGAACTCGTTAACAAATTGAAGACTGAAGCTAAAGTCATATAGGTGGTGAGCATGTCAATTTTAGTAATAGCAGAGCACGATAACGATTCGATCAAGACATCAACTTTGAATACAGTCACAGCGGCGCAGTCCATCGGTGATGATGTTCATGTACTAGTAGCGGGCTCATCTAGCCAAGGTGCAGTAGCGGCAGCGGCAGAAATCTCTGGGGTTGCGAAAGTGATCAGTGCAGACGCGCAGGCCTATGCGCATCAGCTACCTGAAAACGTAGCGCCTCTTTTGGTGGAGCTTGCCAAGGAGTACTCGCATATTCTGGCTGCGTCGACCACTACAGGTAAAAATCTTATGCCTCGTGCGGCAGCGCTTCTAGACGTTGCACAGATATCTGACATTATAGAAGTGAAGAGCGAAGATACCTTCGTGCGGCCTGTTTATGCGGGTAACGCGATGGCTACGGTTCAGTCCTCAGATGCAGTCAAGATGATTACCGTTCGAACCACAGCCTACGCTGAAGCTTTGCAGGGTGGCAATGCTACTATCGAGAACTGCGATTTTGTCACCACGCAAAATGTAGCAACTTTTGTTAGCGAACAACTTTCGGTATCGGAGCGTCCTGAACTGACTGCCGCATCGATAGTAATCTCTGGTGGTCGTGGTATGCAGAACGGCGAAAACTTCGTCCTTTTGGAAAAGGTCGCAGACAAGCTAGGCGCTGCAATTGGCGCTTCCAGAGCTGCGGTTGATGCAGGCTTCGTACCAAACGATATGCAGGTAGGTCAGACAGGCAAGATAGTCGCACCTGATCTGTATATTGCGGTAGGTATTTCTGGCGCGATTCAGCACCTTGCTGGCATGAAAGACAGCAAAGTAATTGTTGCAATAAACAAAGATGAAGAAGCACCGATTTTTCAGGTCGCCGACTATGGTTTGGTAGGTGATTTGTTTAAAGTGCTTCCCGATTTAGAGGCTGCTCTTTAGATAGTTACTAGCTTCGCAATTTTAGATTAGAGCCACAAATTAAAAAGCCCGGAAAACCGAGCTTTTTAATTTTCTCTCGTTTGAATCAAAGAGTTGTTGTTTAGTTAAACTATTCGCTTTTAGCTTGTTCCTTTTGCGCTGCCATGGCACGACGCTTAATTTCGCGTGGATCGTTAGCTGCGCGACCGCCAGCAGATCCTAGTGCTGTTAGTGTGTTGCTCGGCTTAGGCGTGGGTTCAGGTACAGGATTA
>CALKDE010000033.1 GCA_938082955.1 uncultured Pseudomonadales bacterium | reverse complement strand
ATTCGATCAGCAAGGAGAGCTTCTCTCTATATGGACGCAATTCGGTAGACCCAGCGGCATCTGGATCGATGCTAACGACAAGATATACGTCGCCGATGGGATGTCGGGCGAGCAGTGGAATCCTGGTTGGCAACGGGGCATCCGTATCGGTGATGCGCAGACCAGCTGGATCACCGACTTCATTCCCGACTATGAGTTGCAAAACGGCAGCGGCATAGAGTTCTTGGCAACGGATGCTGAGGGTAGTATCTATGCAGGGCAGGTGGGTCGTCAGCGCTTCGAAAAGTATGTTCGGGTTAGGCCGTAATTGAATTGCGTGTAAAGCGTTCTCCTACAATTTTGTTATCAATAACTGAGTAACCGGTCGTCATTGGCACGGTTGCCCGGAGGGAGCGAATGCCGTAGTCGAGTCAATGAACACTTGGCAACACAAGTAGCTGCTTAGGTATTCTGTCAACTCTGTAGCGCTGTCATTCAGCGCAATCGTGCTGATATTTCGTCCTATTCCGCGAGTGTTTGTTTTGAGTTATCAGGGCCGAGGCGCGGTTACCCGGGCTGTAGCCGGTCTTCATCTGAACAGTCCATCGATAATTAATTCACCTTGGGAATAGCAGTGCGATTGAGCTTGATCCTGAAGCGACAGTTTATGACTCTCCCGTTACCCGTGCGCTTATCGGTTAAAGACCTCGACACTGTGTCGGCTTTTTATCAGGGTGTGAGCGGATTTAAGTTGCTGAGCTTAGCGGCGATTCGAGATAGCGCTACGAAAGTCAAGCCATTTGCTTATGAGGGGGTCGAGTAGGAGGTCGCGGTTCTAGAGGCGCCTAATTTTCTATTCGAACTCACTGAGCTCTGGCACAATCGTTCGATCAAGATGAAGGCTTAGCTGGCGTTACAGAACGAGAAGACAAGTAAAAAAAAAGGCTGACAAGGTCAGCCTCAAAGGTTACATCATAGGATACACAAATTATTCCGGTAAAATCACCGCATCAATAACATGAATCACGCCGTTGCTGGTTTCAATATCTGCCGTCACAACGTGCGCGTTGTCGACCATGACACCATTCATTGCATTCACACTTATGGCACTACCCTGCACGCTGGCGACTTCCATAGTTTTTCCAGCTATATCGCCAGACATGACTTTTCCAGCTACAACATGATACGTCAGCACGGCCACTAGCTGATCTTTGTTCTCAGGCTTTAGTAAATTTTCTACAGTTCCCTCGGGCAATGCGGCGAATGCTGCATCCGTAGGTGCAAAGACAGTGAAAGGACCTTCGCTTTTTAGTGTCTCGACGAGGCCGGCAGCTTGCACTGCAGCAACTAGTGTCGAGAATTGTCCGGCGGCAATTGCTGTTTCAACTATGTCGTCCGCCTTGGCACTAACACTTGCTAGCGTGAGGGGCAGAACTGCAATAATTGCAAGAAGGTTTCTCTTAAAAATGTTCATAACGGCTCCAGGAAATTGGTAAATTAGATTGATAGAACCCACAGCAACGAATTAAAATCGCCTTCGGATCACTGTAAATAAATATAAATTGATTTGCCGGAAAGAGTGAGAAGTAGTTGAACTAGATTGCTCAAAGCGACGTAATAGTGAGACTAATCAAAATAAAAAACCCATTTGGAATCCTGACATGAAAATTCTACTCACAAGTGCGCTACTTGTATCGGTAATCGCTTTTAGTTCTTTCTCGGCGGCGATCGAAAAACCTGAGTATAAGGTAGTTTTTGTTGATGGCGCTGTAGAGTATCGCCTCTATCAGTCTTTCATAGTTGCAGAGACTGAAATCATCGGTTTAGAAAGTTGGAAGGATGCCTCAAGTGAAGGCTTCAGACGGCTTTTCAAGTACATTACCGGCGACAATAGTGGTGAGGAAAAGATTGCGATGACAGCGCCAGTGCAGCAGAGCAAACTTCAAGCTGAAGATGTGCGTTTCAATCAGGCTGAACCTTTGACAAAAAAATCGGGATGGAAAGTCGGCTTTATGCTCCCGTCTAGTTATTCTATGGTAGATGCACCAATGCCCGAGGATGAAAGGATTGAAATTCGTACAGTGCCCGAGAAATTAGTGGCGGCTATTCGATACTCGGGTCGTTGGACTACGCGAAATTTCGATAAGTATGAATCACGATTGATGGCAGCGTTGTTGGAGGAAAATATTGAAATCCTTGGCGAATCCGAGACTGCTTTCTACAACCCGCCCTTCGTTCCACCCTTCATGCGGCGCAATGAGATTTTGGTAGAGGTGGCAAGTCCGCCCAGCTAGACCCTGTTGGGCGATAGACTAAAGCCTTGCTAACAGGCTTTTACTGCCGCGCTGACATTACTTAAGCTGAACACGCGTTAGCGCAGCTGGGTACTTGAGCGTAAGCATGCAAAGAAGTGTCACTTAGAGGGGGCGCGAACTTAGTCGCCCTAGGGCGAATTGCAGCTTGTCAGCTGGGGCGTGTAAGCAGGCAGTTCAATCCTTTGAATACCTTGCCATCTACCGGGTCATTAGCCTCACGTTCTTCCTCTAGTTCCGCTTATCTGTTCCGCGTGAGTAAGAATAACAGTTTATACGGCACAAACCTGCTCATGCTCCGGCTCAGCGCTCCAAATAAGTGCAATATGGCAAGAGGGGAGCAAGAGTATGTTGGTGGTTACTAACCTAGCTCGATAGGCAATTCAGGACCTAACCCTGCACCCTTTTACTTGGCCTGCTTTTATCCTTTGCAGGCTCGCAACGAGTGGACTTGGGGCGGGATAGCTTTTATTCTCTTACACCGTACTTCTTAGTTAACAACAAAATATCCAAGGAGCATCCATGATTTCATCGTCTGTATCATCACTATCCAAATTTACGCTTTTTGCTTGCGTATCTGCGGTGCTAACCGGCTGCGTAACTGCCGGCAATCCTATCTCGGGCGATGGCTTGCCCAATCCGGCACCTAACGTTACCCAGAATTGGGGCGACTTGCCCGCTGGAAGAAACTGGGGTTCAACGGCTGGTATCGACATCGATCCTA
>CALKDE010000032.1 GCA_938082955.1 uncultured Pseudomonadales bacterium | reverse complement strand
ATTATGACCAACTTGAGGATTAAGCCCTCAGCGGCTTGTAAACTAGCTTCAATATCGGTCTTTAAGGCGGCGGTTAGCTTGAAAGTCGCATAATATAACACAGCTCATCGACCGATTCCTCCGTCTTTACACCCCTTGGGTTTACCACGTACACTGACTCTCGGATTTCGAGGCAAGCTGTGCGGTATAGGCGTTAGAGCGAGATGTCAGGCTTGGTTTGACTAGGAGAAAGGTAGGAATGAAGACAAGAATTACAAAATTACTAGGTATCGAGCATCCTATAATTCAAGGAGGCATGCAGTGGGTTGGATTAGCCGAACTCGCATCGGCTGTATCTAACGCTGGGGGGCTGGGCATCATAACCGCGCTCACGCAGCCTACGCCCGAGGATCTTCTCAAGGAGATTGAGCGCTGCCAGTTGCAGACTGACAAGCCATTCGGGGTCAATCTGACCATTCTGCCGACCATCAAGCCAGTTCCCTATGATGAATATGCCCAGGCAATCGTCGATTCTGGAGTAAAGATTGTCGAGACAGCGGGTCGCAACCCCGAGCCCTATCTGCCACAGTTTAAACAGGCGGGTATCAAGGTTATTCACAAGTGCACCTCGATACGTCATGCATTGAAGGCCGAGAAGATCGGCTGTGATGCAGTGAGCGTAGATGGCTTCGAGTGTGCCGGTCATCCTGGCGAAGATGATGTTACTAATATGATTCTTCTCCCACTCGCAGCAAAAAGATTGAAGATACCTTTTCTCGCCTCAGGTGGCCTTGGGGATGGCAGAGGTTTGGCTGCTGCGCTGGCAATGGGCGCCGATGGCATCAATATGGGGACACGCTTCATGGTTACGAAGGAAGCGCCTATTCATGACAATGTAAAACAGAAGATGATCGAAGCAACAGAATTGGACACCGCGCTTATCTACCGTTCTTTTCGAAATACGGCGCGCGTTTTTAAGAACAGTGTTGCGGAAAAAGTTGTGGAGATAGAGGCTCGCCCTGGCGAAACAAAATTCGAAGATATCCAACCTCTGGTGCAGGGAGTAAAGGGCAGAGAGCTATTTGATGGGGGTGATCTGAATAAAGGAATCTGGTCTGCAGGGATGATAGTAGGCCTAATAGACGATAATCCTAGTTGCGAGGATTTAGTGGCTAGGATAGTGGCGGAAGCTGAAGACATCCTTTCCAACCGTCTCAAAGAAATGATTTCCGGATAGCTCTCCGTAGATAGATAGTTTCAAGTGATACGTGTTAGGCAAAAGTAAAATCAGAAGGAAGCTAAAATAATATGCAAATTAAAGACAAGGTTATTGTAGTAACTGGCGGAGCAAGTGGCATAGGAAAATCACTATGTGAAAGGTTTTCTAGGGAAGGCGCTAGGGCAATCGTAGTATCAGATATCAATCAGGATGGGATCGATGCCACGGTCGCGGATATTTCTGCGAGCACGCAGGCACTAGGAATTAAAACTGACGTTGGTAATGAGCAAGACGTTAATGCCTTGGTTAGTAAGGCGCTTGAAAAATTCGGTCAGATCGATTTATTTTGTTCCAACGCTGGAATATTTACCGCTGGCGGAGAGAATGTCAGCACCGACGCTTGGCAATCGATCTGGGATATCAACGTCATGTCCCATGTATTTGCAGCTCGTGCAGTTCTTCCGGGTATGTTGGAACGTGGCGAAGGCTATTTCTTGAACACTTCCTCCGCAGCAGGACTATTGAGTCAGGTTGGTTCGGCTCCTTATTCTGTCACGAAGCATGCCGCGATCGGCTTCGCAGAGTGGCTCTCGATCACCTATGGCAAGCGTGGAATCAAAGTATCGGTGCTTTGTCCTCAGGCTGTACGTACCGCGATGACGGCGGGCGGCGATGGCGGCGTTGCCGGCCTTGATGGCATGCTAGAACCGGACAAGTTAGCGGATACGGTAATGGAGACTTTACAGAGCGAGCGTTTTCTCTGTCTGCCACACCCGGAAGTATTGACCTATATGCGCAGGAAGACAGACGATTACGACCGCTGGCTCGGTGGCATGCGCCGTCTGCAGGGTCAATTTGAGGAAGTTTATAAGAAGAGGGAAGAGTCCCAGGACGATTAATTCAGAAATCAGGAGACTGAGGATGAAAAAGTTGAGAAAGCTAACAACGTTGTTTATTTTCTGTTGCTGTTTGTTCCCCATGAACATGCAGGCTCAAGAACGCATAACATTGCAAGACGGCACAGTGCTAAATGTCTTTCTTGTTGCCCCGGAAAATGCGGACGGCCAGGCATCCCCTTTAGTTATCCTGATGGGCGGCGGGCCGGGTAACGCATCGATATCACAAGATACCTCGCGCTGGTTGGGTAGTGGGTTTGCACAGCGAGGTTGGATGGTTGCGGTACCTATCTCGCCAAATAATCGATCCTTTCGGGGTGCCATAAACAATGGGCTTATCGCAGGCTTGATAACGCAGTTGCAGAAACGAGAGAATATCGCCCAGGGCAAGGTGTTGTTAGCGGGCGTGTCTAACGGTGGCATGTCGGCATTAGAAATCGCGCGACGCAACCCGCAAGACTATTTAGGTGTGGCAGCTGTCCCCGCACTATCGGGCGCTGATACAGACAATAAGGCTCTAAAGGATTTTCCTGTTTATCTGCGTATCGGTGGCAGCGATCAATTAGATTGGGCTGATAGATTTGATGAGACAGTCGCCAGCCTAACAGGCGCAGGCGTTGTTCTGAATGCGGATGTTCTAGATGGTGCGCCGCATATGTTTAGAATGGAGTGGGAGTCGCTGGGATACTGGCTGCAAGAAATTCAAGACTAGTTGGCCGTGGCGATAAAAATGTTTATCGCTTTGTACGAGCCAATTTTATGGATAGAAAAACACTAATTAAACATAAGTAAGTAATCTACGGAGAAAAGAATGATAAATCGAAAAACAATTACATCAATGGCCTTGCTTGGCCTAGCTGCCTTCTCAGGGTCTAGCTTCGCGGCAGGCCCTTCAGCTACCGTTGAGGACATTGCTTGGATGACAGGTAATTGGGCGGGCAATCTAGGTCCCAATCAGCTGGAAGAAAACTGGATCATGGGAGAGGCCGGTTCAATTGCTGCAATGGTAAGAATGACCGGAGACGACGCAACTAGCATGTTTGAAATGATCACCATTGAAGAGGTAGACGGCTCTTTGGTTCTGCACATTCAACAGTGGGATCCAGGCATGGTCGCGCGCACTGATGGCCCACAGGAAATGGAATTGGTAGAGATCACTGAGAATAGTGTGAAATTTAAGGCGACATCAGAAGGTGGCATGGCAGGCTTAGGTTATAGTCATCCAGACGCCGATAGTTTCATCATTCATGTCGAGAATCCTGGTAGTCCGGTGTTCGACATCCCATTGAAGTCTCGCAGTATTTGGAAGTAATGCTACAAAGCGTCTTGATAAGAGAGCGAATTTATACGCCAGCAAAGAAGGGGCCCTAAGGCCTCTTTTTTATGCGCGTTTTTAAGCTTGCGGATTGTTAGACGATCAAGCCGCGCCGATCTAAGCCTTCTGCGATAGCCTGCATTATCGCACTATCGCGGTTCGCATCGAATTCGGGCGCGCTGTCCCAGTCGTAGAGCCAGACCGGTTTTAGTCTAAGCTCTTCAGGCTCATCCTCGAAACGTGGGAAAATATGCGCGTGTAGCGCGGGCTCTATGTTGCCGAGCATTTCGTAATTGATTCGAACGGCAGCGGTGATTTCCAAAATAACATCACCAATAATTGACATTTCGTAGAGAAATACCTTTCTCGTTGCCGCGTCCATCGCATTGAGGTGAGGTACTACAGGATCAGGGAGCAACAGGCTATAACCGCGTAGGAACTGAACATCTCCTAGAACCACCCAACCCGAGCTTAATCGGCAGATTGCTTTAGAGTATTCGCCAGCCTGGCATTGTCTTACGCGCTCATGAATTAGTGTGGGCATCTTACTATCGCCCGACTAAGACAGTTCTAGCAGTTCCACCCAGTTGCCATCAGGGTCGGCAATGATGGCTATCGTGACGCCCTCGCGCACAACCTTTGCCGGCACCACTATCTTCGCTCCAGAGGCGGCTGCCTTGTCGACGCTCGCTTCTAGGTTGCCTACGGTTATGGTCCAGTAGCGATAACCAGCTGCCCCACGAATTCCGCCTGGCGCTGCGTCAGCCGGCGCGGCGGGATCAAGTTCGATGACTTTGATCACACTGTCACCAACCTTGAAGCGATTCATGGTGCCCCCACCGGGCATTGGAATAGAACCTTCAAGCTCCAGTCCTAATGTCTCGCCATAGAATGTCATCATTGCATCGATATCTTTTGTAATGATGCCTATATCGATAGCTGCTTTTTTTATTTCAACTGACATAGCATTACCCCTTAGACTGCGCCGAGCATGGCTTTGGTTTCTAAAAATTCTTCGAAGCCTTCCACGCCCCACTCACGTCCGTTGCCAGATTTTTTATAGCCTCCAAAAGGAGAAGAAAAGTCTGGGCCAGCGCCATTGATGTGAACCATGCCGGTTCTAATCTGTCTTGCTATCTTCTCTGCATGAGCAGGCTCTCCGGATACATAGCCAGACAGGCCATACTCGGTATCGTTTGCTATGCGGACGGCATCTTCGTCATCTTCATAGCCCAAGATGGTCAATACTGGTCCAAATATTTCTTCTCTAGCGATCGTCATATCATTTGTGACATTGGCAAATACGGTGGGCTGAATGAAATAGCCCTTATCGATACCCTCGGGGCGACCTGGGCCGCCAACGATCAGCTCGGCTCCTTCGGCGATGCCTTTTTCGATTAATGCAGTGATTTTATTGAATTGTAATTCGCTCACAACAGGACCAAGTCTTGTTTTCTCGTTAGATGGATCGCCAACACTTGCCTTTGCCGCCGCCGCCTTGGCAATCTCAATAGCGTCTGTCATTTTAGCCTTAGGCACTAACATGCGGGTCGGTGCATTACAGGATTGGCCGCTGTTACCGAAACAGCCCATTACGCCGCCGCCGACGGCTTTCGCAAGGTCGGCATCGTCGAGAATGATATTTGCTGACTTACCGCCGAGTTCCTGTGTTACGCGTTTGATGCCGTCAGCCGCCGCCTTGGCAACTTCCTGGCCAGCGCGTGTGGAGCCGGTGAAGGAAACAACATCGATTTCTCGGTGGGAAGAAATTGCTGCGCCTACAGTCGGTCCATCACCGTTTACTAGATTGAATACACCAGCGGGCAAACCGGACTCCGCTATAATCTCAGCTAGGAGATAGGCGCTCAATGGCGCTATTTCGCTGGGCTTTAATACGATCGTGCAACCAGCTGCAATCGCCGGAGCTACCTTGCAGGCGATCTGGTTAAGTGGCCAGTTCCAAGGGGTAATAAATCCGCAGACGCCGGCTGCTTCTTTTACGATTTTTGTGCTGCCGCGTACTTCTTCGAATTCGTAGCTGTC
>CALKDE010000031.1 GCA_938082955.1 uncultured Pseudomonadales bacterium | reverse complement strand
CTTGTGTAGTTTCAGCTTCGTTGGCAGAGCCATAGGGTTCGATTAGCACCATGCTTTCGAATCCAGGTTCCAATTCGACAAAGATGTAATTATCAAGAAGTGCTATGCAGGCAAGAAGCGCGACTGCGCTCGTTAATTGTTTAGTATTCGTCATAGCTACTGGTTCAATCCTTTACCGCTACTTTTTTGCACCAAATTGGGGTGAAAAGCCATAATTTGATACTAATATACCCTTTTATAACAGATTTAAACCTCAGTTACACCGAGCTGAGTTCACTAATTCGAAAAAACTCTCCTTGTATTTTGAGATCGGGGGATGGCTCGGCCATTTAACTCGATCTCTAGAAAGCTTCAGTGGGTGTAGGATGTTAGAAATTAGTGATGGATAGATGGCATAATCTCAATGTGCGTAAGAGCTCTATTGGATAACAGCGAGCTTGTGACTACAACTAGGAGCAATTCAGTGAAAGATAAAAATTATTCCGTTCCCGATTACCCGGCATTAGCCCGTGCGAGTGTCTGTGCCTTTACCGCATTCGTTTTTATTCACAGCAGTAGTTTCGCCGCTGAAGCAGGCTACATAACACCGCTAACAGAATTTGGCGTGCCGGACATGCAGGGGACTTGGTCTTTGGCAACTCAGACTAATTTAGAAAGGGCAGATCGGTTTGAGGGCAAGCTGGCGATCTCAGAAGAAGAGGCCATCTTGATCGAAACGAGGGTAAGGGCGCGAATGGAAGCGAGCAATAGACCTAGCGACCCGAATCGTGAGGCGCCTTCGGCAGGACAGAATGTTGGGGGCTACAATACCTTCTGGATGGATCCTGGAGAACAGTTAGCGGTCGTAAATGGAGAGATTCGTACATCGGTGATAGTGCAGCCCGAAGATGGCCAGCTTCCTTATAGCGAACAGGGCCGCGCCAATTTTGCTGCGGCAATGCAGCAGAGGCAATCTTACGACGGACCTGAGGCGCGGCCTCTTGGTGAGCGCTGCATGGTGGGATTCGGCTCCTCGGGCGGACCGCCAAAGTTGCCGGTTCTGTATAACAATTTGACACAAATCATTCAGACGGAATCTCACGTCGTTCTACTAGCCGAGATGAATCATGATGCACGTATCGTACGAATGAATTCCGAGCATCTGAATCCGCCTCTCTACCCTTGGTTGGGTGACTCCATTGGTTATTACGAGGAAGGTTCTCTCGTCATCGAGACGACAAATTTTCACGCGCAGCAGGGTATGCGTTCCTCACTGGAACACCGTTTTTATGGTTCTCAGCAGATGAAGGTGCTTGAACGTTTCACACGCACGTCGGATGACACAATCCTGTATCAGTTTACGGTTGAGGATCCAACGAATTACAGCCAGTCATGGAGTGGCGAATTACCCATGAATGCGAATGGTGAGCGCCTGTATGAGTACGCATGTCACGAGGGGAACTATGCTCTACCAGGAATTCTGGCTGGGGCTAGGAGGGCAGATACCGAAGGTATCGACTACGCTCCTACCGACCCAGGCCAGTGATTGTCTAAACTTAAGCGGCGGCTGCCTAGGTTAAGCTAGGTAGCTGATAGCCTTCGGCTTCTAACTTTGCGCGGATGACCTTCTTGTCTATCTTGCCGGTAGAGGTAAGCGGTATCGCATCTGTGACGATCAAATCATCCGGCAATTGCCACTTGGCGAAGATCTTGCTGCAGTGTTCGAGCACAGCCTCTTTATCCAATGACTTACCTGGCTCCATGATGACCAGCGCAACGGGTCGTTCATCCCATTTCGGGTGAGGCTGCGCGACAACTGCCGCCTGTGCAATGTCGGCCATGCCTACAATATGGTTCTCCAAGTCTACCGATGATATCCATTCGCCGCCTGATTTGATCAAATCCTTGGAGCGATCGGCGATGAGAATATATTGCTCAGTATCAATCTTTGCGACATCGCCAGTTACTAGCCAGCCGTCGTGAAATTTGTCCGGTTGTGGATCGTTAAAATATTCCGCTGCAATCCATGGTCCTTTAATGCAGAGCTCACCCACCGCCTCTCCATCGTGTGGTAGACGGTTCCAATCCTCGTCGAATATCTCGATCTCCAGCCCTGGCATGGCGAGGCCTGCCTTCGCAATATTCGCAAACTGCTGATCTTCCGACATGCCTATCTGAGAGCGTTTTGCCACCTTCCTGGACAGAGTGCCAAGAGGATTGGTCTCGGTCATTCCCCAGCCTTGAATCATTTCTACGTTATAGCTGTCCCAGTACCAGCGCATCATAGAAACCGGCGGAGCGGATCCGCCACAGGTCATACTCTTTAATTTGCTGAGGTCGTATTTATCGGGTTCTGCCTCGAGCACAGCCTTAACTCCCTGCCAGATAGTTGGAACGCCAGCAGAGATAGTCACTTCTTCTTCATCCATCAACTGAAGAAAAGTGTCCGGCACCATGAATCGATGCGGAAACACCTGCTTGCAGCCCAGCATGGAGGCGGCGAATGGAAGTCCCCATCCCATGGCATGAAACATTGGCACGATACCCAACAGGGAATCGAGCGAGGATAACCCCATAGAATCTGTTAGGCATTCGGTAAGTGTATGCAAATAAGTGGAACGGTTTGTGTACATTACTCCCTTCGGTTTTCCAGTAGTGCCTGACGTGTAACACAAGCCCATGGGAGAGTTTTCATCTATCTCAGGCCAGTCGTACGTAGAATCCTGCTCCGCGATGAAGTCTTCATAGTCAATCTGGTTCTCGAAGGAGCTCTCGCCACCCTCGCCATGACGGCAGATGACTAGAAGCTCTACGCAGGGGAGCTTGCCCCAGAGTGGCTCAAGTAGAGGAAGTAAATCTTCATCCGCGAAGATCACTTTATCGTTAGCGTGATTGATGATGTATTCAAGATCAGTTGGAGAGAGCCTGATGTTCAGTGTGTGCAGTACACAGCCCATAGAGGGGACTGCTTGATACAACTCCAGATGGCGATAGTTACTCCACATAAAACTGCCGACCCTGTCGCCAACCTCGATGCCATGCTTTTGCAAGGCGTGGGCTAGCTGATTCGCTCTGTCCCAGGTTTGTTTCAGTGTCTGCCGATGCTTGCCTTCGGCCTGCATTGTGACGACTTCGATATCAGGATCCAGGATTGCACCCCGCCCTAGTATTCTGGACATTAATAAAGGTGTTTTCTGCATTGTCATTTGTATTCTCTCCTGATTGCCGTAGTGTAATTGGCGGCGTGGAGTTCAAGCATAGCCGATAACTGGGCGCTTGTTCAAATGCCGTTCTAGGCCACATACTCTGGCTGATGCGCCCGCTATAATTGAATTGATGAGCAGGGCGGTTTATTCTCATAAAGCTGCGCCTTTGGGGGTGAAAACCCAAACAAACCATGGAGAAAGTAATGCTAAGTGCCAAGGAACACGCAAAGAAGGAGATCGTAGTTAAGGGCAAGACGATGAGCTATGTGGAAATGGGAGAGGGCGACCCGATCATCTTCCAGCATGGGAATCCTACTTCATCCTATCTATGGCGGAATGTCATGCCGCATCTACAAGATCAGGGGCGGTGTATAGCTATCGATCTCATCGGCATGGGGGATTCAGACAAGTTAGATAATCCAGATGCCAGCAGCTATACCTTCGTGCAACACAGGGAGTATCTCGATGGTGCGTTGGCGGCGCTGGGCGTCGAGCGCGATGTAACTCTGGTAATTCATGATTGGGGTTCAGCGCTGGGTTTTGATTGGGCTAATAGGCATCGTGATGCTGTTAAGGGCATCGCTTATATGGAAGGCATTGTTCGACCGGTATCTTGGGAAGAATGGCCTGAGGCAGCACGAGGCGTGTTCCAAGGCTTTCGCTCGAGCGCCGGTGAAGAAATGGTGCTGGATAAGAACACCTTCGTCGAGAGAGTCCTGCCCGGTTCTGTTCTGAGAGATTTGAGTGAGGAGGAGATGGCAGTCTACCGACGGCCTTTTCACAATAGTGGCGAGGATCGACGACCGACTCTTACCTGGCCACGACAAATACCGATCGATGGGACGCCAACAGACGTAGTAGAAATTGTGCAGGCTTATGCTGATTGGCTTGCTGAAGCTGATCT
>CALKDE010000030.1 GCA_938082955.1 uncultured Pseudomonadales bacterium | reverse complement strand
AAGCGTCCGCCGAGCATAACGTTGGATCCTGGTAGTAGGAGAATAGAGCCTATCTCAACTAATTCGCGACAGTCCGCGGCATCATGAAACATGTCTGTGTCTAGTAGTAGGGCTGACATGCCGCGCCCGGAAAATCGTGGATCATCGCACTGTCCATCGAAGGCCCAGGTGCTGCTATTGTCACCGTAGTCTACGCCGCCATTGCCGTTTGACGTTGACTCTTCAATAAGACGAATAGATCCTGCAAGAAACAGATCGCGGCAATCTGTAGCATCGTGTAGCCGATCGTCTTCAAGAAGCGTGTTGGCCACTCCTTCGCCCTCGAACCTTGGATCATCGCATTGCTCATCATTAGCCCAGGTGCTGGCGTCGTCACCAAAGTCGATGCCGGCACTACTGGAAGCGGAATTGGGATCTGCTAAGTAAATTGAGCCAGCAATATAGAGAGCCCTGCAATCGCTCGCGTCATGCAAACGGTCAGTCTCGACAAGAGTGGGCGCCATGCCTTCCCCGGCGAAGCGAGGATCGTCGCATTCCTGGTCATTCGCCCAACTGCTTGCGTTGTCGCCAAAATTAATGGCAGACGCATCTGACTGTGCATGAGTGTTTGCTGCAAGGCACACAAAAAAGAGGCCAAGGGCGAGCGAGCAATTTCGCGCTGTGCTGATTGCACCGAAAGCCAGTGAATTTGTAGATTTGACCATCGTGATAATCGCTTTTAGCTCTGCTTACTTAGTGTTTTCTTTAGATATTGTCCAGTATACGACTTCTTCACTTTTGCTACGTCCTCGGGTGTGCCTTTGGCGATAATATAGCCGCCCCCACTGCCACCTTCGGGACCTAAGTCGACGACCCAATCGGCGGTCTTTACCACGTCTAGATTGTGCTCAATGACGACGATGGTATTGCCTGCGTCACGAAGATGATGAAGCACTTTGAGAAGTTGCCGGATGTCTTGGAAATGCAGTCCCGTCGTAGGTTCATCCAGAATGTAGAGAGTCTTTCCAGTGTCTCGCTTGGATAGTTCGCGCGACAGCTTGACGCGCTGTGCCTCACCGCCGGAGAGTGTAGTCGCTGCCTGTCCTAGACAGATGTAGGAAAGGCCTACTTCCATGAGCGTCTGAAGCTTACGTGCTATAGCGGGTACGGCATCGAAAAACACGCGCGCGTCTTCGATGGTCATATTTAATACTTCGTTGATGTTCTTACCTTTGTACTTCACTTCTAGGGTTTCGCGGTTGTAGCGCTTGCTACGGCAAACCTCGCAGGCCACATAGACATCTGGCAGAAAATGCATTTCTACCTTTACTAAGCCGTCTCCCTGGCAGGCCTCACAGCGGCCGCCTTTTACATTGAAGCTGAAGCGACCGGGTTTGTAGCCGCGTGTTCGCGCCTCTTGGGTGCCTGCAAAGAGCTCTCTTACGGGAGTAAAGATGCCAGTATAGGTTGCTGGATTCGAGCGCGGCGTTCTGCCGATCGGACTTTGATCTATGTCTACGACTTTGTCTAACTGGTCCAGCCCTACGATCTCTTCATAGGGTGATGGACTAAGAGTGGTAGCCTTGTTTAATTTCGTAGCAGTGATTGGGTAGAGGGTGTTGTTGACCAGTGTTGATTTTCCCGACCCAGATACACCGGTAACACAGGTGAATAGCCCTAGGGGAATTGTTAGGTCTACCTTTTGCAGGTTATTGCCGGTCGCGCCTTTTAGGGTGAGCAGCTTCTTGTCGTCGTAGGGGACGCGATTCTTTGGTATATCAATTTTTTCTACACCGGAGAGAAATTTTCCGGTTAGAGATTTCTTCGACTTCATGATGTCGGCAAGCGTACCCTCGGCGACAATTTCGCCGCCGTGCACGCCCGCGCCAGGACCGATGTCGATGATGTGGTCTGCGCTAGCGATCGCTTCCTCGTCGTGTTCTACCACGATCACCGTATTGCCTAGATCGCGAAGGTGAAAGAGGGTATCAAGAAGGCGGCTATTGTCGCGCTGGTGCAGGCCAATGGAGGGCTCGTCTAAAATATACATCACACCGACCAGGCCAGCGCCAATCTGGCTGGCCAGACGAATGCGTTGCGCCTCTCCACCGGAGAGCGTGTCTGCACTGCGATTAAGTGTTAGATAGTTCAGCCCCACATCGATCAAGAACTTCAGGCGATCCTGCAACTCCTTTAGAATCTTTTCCGCGATCTGGGCGCGGGTGCCAGAGAGTTTGAGTTTCTTGAAATAATCGGCTGATTGCGCAACTGTCATCCCGGTGATGCTGGGCAGGTTTAATCCTTCGATTAGTACGTATCGAGCATCTTTTCTCAGGCGCGTGCCGCTGCAGTCGGGGCAGGATTGTGAGCTAAGGTATTTGGCTAGTTCCTCGCGGACATGATTCGACTCCGTCTCACGGTAGCGGCGTTCCATGTTGGGCAAGATACCTTCGAAGGGGTAGCTGCGCGTGATCGTATCGCCACGATCGTTCACATAGTGAAAATCGATGACATCTTTGCCGCTTCCTCTGAGGATGAAATTTTGGTGCTTCTTAGAAAGTTTCTGAAATGGCGTCTCGACTGTGAAGTTGTAGTGAGCTGCCAAGGAGGTGAGCATCTGAAAATAGTAGATGTTGCGACGATCCCAGCCACGAATAGCCCCCTCTGCCAGAGCCAATGTCTCGTCGGTGATGATGCGACTCTCGTCAAAAAACTGGTTTACGCCTAGGCCGTCGCAGCTGGAGCAGGCACCGGCTGGGTTGTTGAAGGAGAATAACCTCGGTTCTAGCTCCGAGATGCTGTGTCCGCATTGCGGGCAGGCAAACAGGGAAGAGAACACGAGATCATCTTGCGGCTTTTCGCCATCTTCACTGGTAATACTGACTAGCGCTAAGCCGTCGGCTAATTGAACGGCAGTCTCGAAGCTCTCCGCTAGGCGCTGCTCCAGGCCAGGCTTGATCTTCAAGCGATCAACCACCACGTCAATGGAGTGCTTCTTGTTCTTCTCCAACTCCGGTGGAAATTCTATTTCACACACCAGTCCATCAACCCTAGCGCGGATGAAGCCGCTGCTGTTCAACTCGCTGAAGACGTGAAGGTGTTCTCCCTTGCGCTCGCGGATAATAGGCGCGAGCACCATAATGCGGCTGCCTTCGGGAAGTGCCATGACCTTATCCACCATCTGGCTGACGGTCTGGGCCTGTAGCTTTATATTGTGCTGTGGACAGTGCGGTTCTCCCACGCGCGCGAAGAGCAGTCGCAGGTAATCATAAATCTCGGTAATCGTGCCCACTGTAGAACGTGGATTGTGGGACGTGGATTTTTGCTCGATGGAAATTGCTGGTGAGAGACCTTCGATATGATCGATATCCGGTTTCTCCATCATCGATAGGAACTGGCGCGCATAGGTCGAAAGTGACTCGACATAACGGCGCTGACCCTCTGCATATAGAGTGTCGAATGCCAGTGATGACTTGCCGGAGCCGGACAGCCCCGTGATGACGACGAGCTTATCGCGGGGGATAGTGAGGTTAATGTTCTTTAGATTATGGGTGCGTGCACCCCGTACGACAATCGAATCCATGACTCACTCACTGCGGTAGGCGGAACCGACCATTATCGACAATTAGGCAGGCAGGAGTAAAGGACAGCTTGCGGATTAAAGCAATGAAGTTTATTTCGGCGAAAATTTCTAATGAGTGCGGGCTTGATATACACTTGGTCTGAAGTTCTGGATCAATTTCAGGCTCCAAATTAACAGCGATGCAACACCTAGTTATGTAAGTCCTAATCCGGGCGCTAAACTGGGTATTAATAGTGATACAACGGGTTTTAGTCGGGGAGACAGATAGTGGCAAGTCGAGGTGTAAATAAAGTTATTCTGGTTGGAAACGCAGGCAACGATCCGGAGTTCAGGGTCATGCCAAACGGCAATGGAGTGGCGAATGTCTCTCTCGCGACCAGCGAAACCTGGAAGGATAAGACTACGGGGGATCAGCAGGAAAAAACGGAATGGCACCGGGTGATTTTCTTCAATCGCCTCGCCGAGATCGTAGAGCAATACATAAAGAAGGGTAGCAAGTTGTATATAGAGGGTCGCCTGCAGACTAGATCTTGGGAACAGGACGGTGTTAAGCGCTATACCACTGAAATCGTTGCCTCAGAGATGCAGATGCTAGACTCGCGCGGCGGCGGAAACGCTGGCGACAACTCATTTGGTCAATCTCAGGGTCAATCTCAGGGTCAGCCTCAGGGTCAGGGCGGCGGTGCTCCAGCGGCCAGATCTACATCTGCAGCGCCACAAGCGGCTCCTGCAAACTTCGACAACTTCGACGACGATATACCTTTCTAGGGATTTTCAGATCCCTGTCTAACTTTTCATGGGCTGTCTGCCGCAACGGTCGGACGGCCTAAATAGTTAAAATCCAACTCTTTCGGGTTTGGCTCTAGCCCAGCTTCTTCTTGACTAGAGCCACGTTTGATCAGACTCTACGCACCTAGATAGTTAACCACGATCTCTAACAACACATTTTAGTAACGGAAGTCACTCAGCAGTGAAGTTGTTCTTAGTAGGGGCGAATAGTCCAGCAGGCAAAGGCCTGATCGAAATTTTGCGGAAAAACAAGATTCGTTTCCTCGCGCCTGCCGATAAGAACTTCGAGCCGGTCAACGCGGGCTCAATCGCCAAGATGATCACCGACTTTGCCCCTACGCAGTTGATCAACATGGCTGACTTTATCTCCAGAAACCACAGCGCGCTAAAGCGAGCAGAGTCCTCCGAACAGCGCTGTGAACGAATCAATTCACTGCTGCCGGCTATGCTGGCCCAGATCTGTAATCAGCTCGATATTCCTATGCTGCACCTTTCCAACTGTTATGTGTTCGATGGTGAGAAAAAACTAGGGTACAACGAGAATGACGAAACAAATCCTAAGGGTGTCTACGGCTATTACACACTGGCCGGCGAGCAGGCCGTAAGAGATCATCCTAAACATATAATCATGCGATCAGGTTGGCTCTTCGGTAAGCACAAAATAGGTCTAATCAAATCCTGGATTCATTCGATCAAGAAGCACAAGGGTGAATTGACAGTTTGGCGTCGTAGGTTTAGTCCGACATCAACGACTGATATTGCCTCAGCGATATTGGCTGTGGCTCAGCAGGTGGACTGTGACGCGAATGTCTGGGGTACTTATCATTACAGTGGATTGGAGATTAAGAAGGAAATCGAATTCGCTAGGCAGGTCCTCAAGTACGCTGCAAATCACGACGAAGAAATTTATCAATTGCTGGACAACACTACTATTCGCGAGAATCTACCGCGGCTGCCGGAACTACCCAACTCCACGCTTTCGAGTAAGAAAATATTCGATACCTTTGGCATCAAGCAGAAGTCCTGGCACGGAAATTTGCAGGAGACCATTAAGACGCTGTATGTAGGTCGGCTTCGTAGTGAGCCAAACGAATCACACAGTGATATCAGCTCATGACTATCTATCTTTTGAGCATAAGTTAAGACATGTCACTGACCCCAATTGACACAGCCTTAGAACAACTGATGCCGTTGTTACCATTGATCACTGGGCAGGAAAGCGTGCTCCTAGAGCAGGCGGCAGGAAGAGTCTTGGCGGGTGATTGTGTGTCGCCAATTGATGTTCCTCCATACCGCAATAGCGCGATGGACGGCTATGCTTTGAAAAGCACCGACCTAGGGTCTGAAAATATTCAGCTGAAGATTACCCAGAGAATTGCAGCGGGCGAAGTAGGCCAACAGCTAAAATCGGGCGAGGCCGCGCGTATTTTTACAGGCGCCCCAGTACCTGAGGGAGCAGATGCGGTGGTGATGCAAGAAAACTGCAAAGCCAATGGCGATGTCCTTTGCGTGCTACAGCAGCATATAAAGCCTGGCGAGAACCTGCGTCAGGCAGGAGACGATATACAAGCGGGCGCGTTGATGATGGCAAAGGGTCATCGGCTAAAGCCGCAAGACATCGGCTTGCTTGCCTCTATCGGATTGGAGTCTGTCAATGTTACTAGAAGACTGCGAGTGAGCCTGTTAACAACCGGCGATGAATTAGTGCAACCTGGCACGAAGTTGGAAGCTGGCCAGATCTACAATTCGAATTACTTCACGCTGCAAGCACTGTTGAAAGGCTTGCAGGTAGAAGTGCTCGATTGCGGCATAGTGGCGGATGATTTCGAGGGAACTCGGCTAGCGCTCTTGGCTGCAGCGCAGCGCAGTGACTGTGTAATTACCACCGGCGGTGTGTCCGTTGGTGAGGAAGATCATGTAAAGGCTGTGGTTGAGCAGGAAGGGGAACTACAGTTGTGGAAGTTAGCCATAAAGCCGGGCAAGCCTCTGGCCTGCGGCAAGATCGCGACGACTCAATTCTTCGGTTTGCCTGGCAATCCTGTATCCGCTTTCGTTACCTTTGCGTTAGTTGTTAGGCCTTGCTTGCTTCGTATGTTGGGAGGTACGCAAGCCGCACCGACTACATTTCGAGTAGCATCAGGCTTTGTAAATTCCCAGTCTGGAGAGCGACAGGAATATGTACGTTGTCAGCTAGCGCAAGGCGGGGATGGAGTGGTTTCCCTGCAGGCACTAAGAAATCAAAGCTCAGGAGTGGCTACGTCGCTAAGCCAGGCAGACGGCTTAGGCGTCGTTCCGCCCTATACAGCGGTGGCAATCGGCGATAATCTTGAATTCATTCCCTTTTCAGAACTAGTAAATTAATTCTGTGACCTGAACCTTATGTCGATGAAGTCTCGTAGGTTTTTATTTTTCCCGTTCGCTGCGCTGCTGTTGAGTAGCTGCCAGGCACCTCCGCTCGAACCGGCGGCAGAGGAGCCTCGCTTAGCGAACGATTCACTGGTCATTCGGGTGTTGTCAGATGCCGAGGTTTTTACCGGATCCAGTCGTGCAGATAACCGGAGTATGATTCCTGATATCTTGTATGCGGCGTTACAGGCGCTCAGTGAAGATAGGCTGTTAACTCCAGTGGATGATAATGCTCATAGTCGATTCAAGCACGTGCTCGCTATGGATCCTCGGAATGAACTCGCGTTGCAGGGACTGCAAGACATCGTAGTGCGGTATCTGCAACTGGCGGAAGAATCGATGCGTCGCGGTATATTCGATGAGGCGGAGACCCTGTTGGGCAGGGCTCGTTTCGTAGACCCCAGTCATCCGGGGATAGCTAGTGCGGCAGAGGCTCTTCGACTGGAGATGAATTCTAACGATCTCTTCTTCAAACTGGACTATCCAAACTACTCGGCTCATTCTGAGGCGGCTCAGAATGAACTTGCCGATATCGCCAGACAGACGAGAGAGCACGAAGCCTTCTTTCTGATCACCGCGCCCAATGATGATTTAGCGAGATGGATGGTGTCGGTGATGCGCGAGGCGGTATCCGGCTATCGACTGCGTGGCAATATCGAGCTCTCGAGTCGCCTTGGCATTCGTCTAAGGATGCCAGGTGAGGAGTAACTGGCTTTGAAGCGGTTGGTCGGGAGTTCGAATGGTTGAGGGGCCAGTTTGCTTACACATCGCCGCCTACTCCTTGCAGAAATTCGGCCCACCTCACCTCGCCTGAATACAGTTTCGACAGCGGGACAAAGTCGTCCTTGCTAAGGGATTTTCTCCCACTACGGTTTCTGTCTTGGGTGCCACCAGTGAAATTACCCGCGCTGTATTTTTGGCATGCTTGACCTCGGAGGGGTGCTGTAAGACAACGATTTGGGTTTGATAACTCGTCTCATTGATCGCGCTGCAGATGCAGGACTGCTGGGGATAGGCACAGCGAGGGCAATCGGTTCTAGGCATCGATGGGTGTTACCAGGCGAGAGTGTTGAATACCAGCCGAAAGCCCCGAGTATCGCCACCAGCGTGGCGTCTTGAAAGTGTGAGTACAGTGCAAAACTGGCGGCGACGATAGCCAGTATCACCGTGATCACTCGTGCCCAGAACAATTCATTCTTGATGCTGTAGCTGCTTTCTAGATAGCTCTCTAAACAATCCTCTAAACGGCTCTCTCAAATAGCGCAGCAATGCCTTGTCCGCCACCGATACACATCGTTTCCAATGCGTAGCGGCCTTCGCGTCGGTGTAATTCGTTCAGCATGGTCGCCATGATGCGTCCGCCTGTGGCGCCAATTGGATGTCCCAGTGAAATACCTGAACCATTGACGTTCAGCTTGTCCATGTCCTCCCAACCCCAGCCCTTTAGAACAGCGAGTACCTGACAGGCGAAGGCTTCATTGAGCTCAACCAAGTCGATATCTTTCCAACTGATGTTGTTTCGTGCAAAGAGTTTTTCAACGGCAGGTACTGGCCCAATACCCATTGTTGCAGGATGACAGCCGCTGGCGGCCCAAGAGACAAACCAAGCCGTCGGATCGAGATTGAGTTCTTCTAACTTATCTTCGGCAACGACAAGGCACGCGGCTGCCGCGTCGTTCTGTTGGGACGCATTGCCCGCGGTGACAATCCCACCTTCATTGAGTGCGCGTAACTTTCCCAACGATTCCATTGTGGTCGAACCTCGAACACCTTCGTCGCGATCGAAGATCAGGTCATCTTTCTTTTTTTGAGGCACCGCGATAGTGACGAGCTCATTGTCGAACTTACCTTCATCCCAAGCCGCTTGCGCGCGTTGTTGTGATTGCATGGCGTAGGCATCAGCTTGTTCGCGGCTAATTTGGTATTCCTGCGCCAAGTTTTCTGCAGTTTCGATCATTCCAGAAATATGGCCAAATCTTGCTTCAGGTTGTGATCTAACGCGGCCACGTTCGAGCCTATCGTGTAATGTCACAGAGCCGCTGCGTGCACCTGCGCGCATGTTGGTTGTATAGTATTCAACGTTGCTCATACTCTCTGCGCCACCGGCAATGACAACGTCTGCCGCGCCGGTTTGAATCATCATTGCAGCATTGGCAACAGCTTGCAGCCCACTTCCGCACCGCCTATCGATTTGCGTGCCGGATACATGTAAAGGTAAATCGGCAGCTAGTGCCGCCCAACGACCAATGCAGGGTGCTTCACCGTTTGGATAGCCTTGTGCAAAAATGACTTCTTCGATTCGTTCTGGATCAATGCCAGATCGTTCTACTAAAGCGCGAATAACCAGCGCGCCTAGATCCTCAGCATTGAATGATTGTAATGATCCCTGATACTTTCCAACCGGGGTCCGTAAAGGCGTGACAATGGCGGCTCTTCTCATGATATTTCCTGTCGAGTAGGTTGCGACTCTTACTGATTGTTTAGTTGATTAGATTAATGCGTTGGACGACTGCTTGATGATACATCAAGTATTCAGGTAGTTGGGGCCCAGAGATTGGTAGGGAGGGCTGCGGCCTGAAATTCAAATCGATTCAAGATTCGCAGACTAGATGGTAGATAACCGTCTAGATTGGCTAATGCCGTGTAGCTTCGATGAGATTTGCGGACTTTCGACTGCTTTCAGTGCGGGCAGGGCGAAATTTCGACCAATTGACATAGCTTTTCTTCTATTTAGACTTATTATTTTCCATTACCTAAGACTAGTTTTGCGGGTTCAGAAGGAAGGACTCACCTAACGGTGCTGGAGAACTGCGCGTAAGGAGTGGAATAGCACACAGGAAAGATGTACCACAGCTCAGGTTGCTTGCACGCATTCAGATCAGGGCAGGGCAGTTAGTTAGGGTTCCTGTCTGAACCAACTACACTGAACTAACACGCACTGGAAAGGATTCCAGCATGTTACAAGGTACAGTCTGGTTAAGTAGCCATGAAGCTGCCCCCCAGCATACACGTCACCGTCCCGAACAAACGCTACTCTATCAGATTGTGGAACAACACTATCCCCGGTTTCTGGCCCAGCTTGCCGCCGAGGACCGAACCCTGCCTGAGTATGTACAACACGAGTTTAGCGACTTCCTGAAGTGCGGCCGACTGGAACACGGTTTTCTCAGGGTGCGCTGCGAGAGTTGTCATCATGAGAAGTTGGTAGCTTTCTCGTGTAAGAGACGAGGCTTCTGCCCCAGCTGCGGAGCGCGGCGCATGGTAGAAAGCGCGGCACTGTTAGTGGATGAAGTGCTGCCCAAGAAGCCGATTCGGCAATGGGTGTTAACGGTTCCATTTCCGCTGCGCTTCCTGTTTGCCGCCTATCCCGAACTGATGGGCAAAGCACTGGGAATCGTGACCCGTACTGTTTCTACTCATCTCGCCCA